>NZ_JAVWNC010000001.1:0-91558 GCF_036637135.1 Anaerorhabdus sp.
ACTATACTAATTTACTTGATTTCTTCTCCACCAACACTAGATTTTAAAGAACCCTAATTATTCAAAATCGACCACACAAAAAGAGGATTTCAACTTGTATTTCACAAGTGAATCCTCTCTTTTTAACCCCACAGTTGTTGCAGAATCCCCCATCATTGTTGTTGAGTTACCCCACTATTTGGTGCGAAGCCCTCTTGTTTATTTAATTCAAAGAATTGCTTAAAAGTTTCAACAATAAACTCAAGCATATCATTATTTATAGTAGGTGCAACTCCTATCCAAAAACTATTTTTTAGCACTTCGTTTGTATTTTTTAAATCACCTATAACTCTAAATCCTTCTCCACATTCTCGAAGTTCATCGAAACAAGGGTGAAGAATCATGTTAGAAGCAAATAGCATTCTAGTTTGAATATTATTACTTTCCAAATACTCAATTAATTTACCTCTCTCATTTTCTTTTCTCAGCGTTATCAAAAAACCAAACCAACTTGGATTACTTTCTAATTCTTTTTCGGGTAGTATTAAATAATCAGTGAGACTGCTTAAGTTTTCATATAAATAAGAGAAATTAGATTTTCTTACTTCAGTAAACTTATCTAATTTGTCAAGCTGTGCCAAACCAATAGCTGCTTGCATTTCTGTTGCTTTTAAATTATACCCAAAATGAGAATATACGTATTTATGATCATATCCTAAAGGTAATTCGCCGTATTTTCTACTAAACCTATTTTTACATAGATTGTCTTGCCCACTATTACAAATACAATCTCTTCCCCAATCACGTAGAGATATCATTATTTTATGAAGAATTGAATTATTAGTATAAACTGCTCCTCCCTCTCCCATTGTTATATGATGAGGTGGATAAAAACTTGATGTTCCAATATCACCAAATGTTCCAGTTTTTTTAATTTGTCCATTAACAATATATTCTGATCCTAATGCATCACAATTATCCTCGATAAGCCACAAATTATTTTTTATACAAAATGATTTTACAATTTTGATATTGAATGGATTTCCCAAAGTATGAGCGAGCATAACTGCTTTTGTCTTGTCTGTTAAGGCCATTTCAAGTTGGTTAACATCAATATTATATGTCGGCAATGTTATATCAACAAAGACGGGAACCGCCCCATAATTTATAATTGGACTTACTGTAGTAGGAAATCCTGCTGCAACAGTTATAACTTCATCTTTTCTCTTAATTTGTCTCTCCCCTAGCAATGGTGATGTAAGAGCCATAAATGCTAAAAGATTGGCTGATGATCCACTATTTACTAAAGAACAATACTTAACATTCAAATAGTTGGCTAACTTTTCTTCAAATTCTAAGCAATATTTACCAGATGTTAGCCAAAAATCAAGTGCTGAATCGACTAAATTGAGGATTTCTTTATCATCATAAGTTCTGCCTGAATAAGAGATTTTATCTCCGGGACAAAATGAGTTTTCTTTACAGTGGTATTTTAAATAATATTTACTAACTAATTCAAAAATTTCTTTTTTATCTTTTTCTTTACTCATTATTAAGCCCCTCTTTTACTCTTTGAACACCTTCACAAAATTCAGTGTTATATTTAAAATTTGATATTTGATTCAAGTTTTTATATACTACTAAAGAATAGTCCACCTCATCCATAGAATTTTTGCCATACAAAATATCATATTTTATATTCAATGTTTCTTCTACTTTTAGAATATACTCCTTAAGAGGCACAATAATTCCATTACCTATATATATTTCAATATTTTTCATTAGCGAACATAACCTACTGCTATTTTCAATAATATATATTAATGCGCAAATAACATCATCAATATATATGAAATCACAATATTGCTCGCCATTAGTTAATAAAGATATTTCTTTTTTATTAATCATTTTAAATACAATTTCATATATTATATTATTATTTCTTATACCATATATATTGGAAATATATAGTGATAAAAGTTTAATATTTAAACTAGCCAAATTTTCTCGTAGCATTCTATGTATCTTCTTTTTAGATAAAGCATAGTTTATTCCTTCACTTTTACAACAATACTCAAGATTTTTTATGTACTCATAAACACTTCCACTATAAATAAAGTATTGACATTTTAGTTTTGAAACAAGTTCAATACATCTCTCAGCAATTTTATAATTAACTTCGAAATAGTCATTTGATTTATTATGAACTCCAACCCAAGCTAAGTGATAAAAAAATTGTATTTTATTCTTACTTACCTTATCTATTATTAATGAAACACAATTATCATCTAGTAGATTGCAAGATAAATTCACTAAATTCTTATTATGATTTTGCTGATTAAAACTTGTAGATATTGCAAAAACTTTATTACCCCGACTTAATAGCTCACTGACTAGCTTTTCACCAATAAATCCAGAAGCACCTGTAACAATAATATTAGCCATACATTTCACTCAAATTTATGAAGTCATTTATTTGAATTTTAGTAATCTCTATTTTATTTTCATATTTCTCCCATTCTATAACCTTTTCAATCGCTTCATTAATACTCCATGTTGGCCTCCAGTTTAGGTTTTTAGAAATTTTATCGCAATTCAATTTCAGAAAATTAGATTCATGCGGACCAGTTTTATCTATAATAGAATAATTTGCGCCTTCTTTCCAAATCTCACAAAATAATTGACATAATTTTTCCACAGTAACACAATCCTCTAATTTTGGTCCTATATTGTAATTACATGCAATTTTAAAATCCATTGTTTGCATAGCGGCTATCTTCAAATACATCAAATCAGGCTCTAATACATGTTGAAAAGGACGGATAGAATTGGGATTTCTAATCAAAATCGGTTCATTTTGTCTACATGCTTTTATACAATCTGGTATCAATCTATTCATTGAATAATCTCCACCACCTATTACGTTACCAGCTCTACATGTTGAAACCGCTACACGTTGATTATTAAAAAATGATTTTTTATAACTGTCAGTTACTAACTCAGAACAAGACTTACTATTCGAATACGGATCAAAACCATTCAATCTGTCTTTTTCGGTGAAGGAATAATCTTCAACTTCATTGTTTTCATATACTTTATCAGTTGTTACATTTACAAACGATACCACCGTTTTGGAAAGTCGCACACATTCACAAATATTTACTGTTCCCATAACATTAACATCGTAGGTATATCTTGGATAATTATATGAATCAATCACTAAAGGTTGTGCTGCTAAATGAATAACAATTTCAGGTTTGAATGATTCAAAAATTTTTTTTACTTCATCATAATTTCTTATATCAAGAATATTATGCGATGATATTTTATTACATAAGGAAAGTTGATCAAATAAATTCATCTTTGAAGTTGGTTGTAATCCAATTCCGCAAATATCAGCACCAAATTCCAATAAAACAGAACATAGCCAACTACCTTTAAACCCAGTGTGTCCGGTTATTAAAACTTTTCTTCCTTTATAGAACTCTCTAATACTCATCCTAATCCCACACTTTCCATGGTGCTAAATTATTATTTAGCAAAGACTCTATGTACTCTTTGTCTCTTAATGTGTCCATACATGACCAAAATCCATAATGCTTATAGGCAATAAGTTCTTTGTTTTCAGAAAGACAAATCATTGGTTCTTTCTCGAAAACTGTTTGATCATCATTGATGTAATCAAAAATTTCTTTTTCAACTACCATAAATCCTCCATTTATCCAACCACCATCCTCAACATCTTTTTCATTAAATGACTGGACAATGCCATCCACATCCATTTCTAATGCTCCAAATCTTCCTCCTGGTCTTACAGCAGTTAAGGTTAATACTTTTTTATTTTTATTATGAAAATCAATCAACTCCTTCAAATCAACATCACAAACTCCATCTCCATATGTTAGCAAAAATGATTGATTTTCAAGATACTTTTCAATTCTTTTAATTCTACCACCTGTCATCGTATTTAAACCAGTATCAATTATTGTAACTTTCCAATTTTCAGATTCATTATTATGAACAATCATTTTATTACCCAGTGTAAAATCAAATGTTATATCACTCGTATGTAAAAAATAATTTGAAAACCATTCCTTTATTATCTCTTGTTTATAACCTGCACAAATAATGAACTCATCATGACCAAATGAACTGAAATATTTCATAATATGCCATAAAATTGGCTTCCCGCTAACTTCAATCATTGGTTTCGGTTTTAAATGTGATTCTTCGCTAATTCTCGTTCCATAACCACCTGCTAAAATAACTACTTTCATATAATCACCCCTGTTTATCATTTTATCAAATATATATACAATACTTAATAACTTTCTTTAAGCAATCTAATATTACCATATTTTAAACTATACTTACAAAATCTAAAAGCCATAGCTTACCTTTCTCAGCAACAGTCCATAAGGTCTATGTCATCTATACAATAATGCAACTTGCTAGTATTTTAAATTTTCCTACAAACTAGTTAAACACATTTTCGATCTTGGAAAACCAGCAATATAAGATTTATATCCTCAAATTCTTATTATTTATCAGTACTTACGCCATACCATTCTATCTACAATACCTGTATAACTTTGAATAATCTTAACAACTTTATTCGATACATTCTCATCTATATAATTTGGTACAGGCAAACCTAAATCACCATTTTCATTCATATTTACCGCAGTATCTACTGACTGAAGTACTTGATCAGTAGTTATACCAGCAATAATAAAATTCCCTTTGTCTATAGCTTCTGGTCTTTCCGTGCTCGTACGTATACATATTGCAGAAATCGGATTTCCTATACTTAAGAAAAAGCTACTTTCTTCTGGCAATGTGCCACTATCTGATACAACTGCAAAGGCATTCATTTGTAAACAATTGTAGTCGTGAAATCCTAGTGGTTTATTTTGAATAACACGGTCATCGAATTTGAAACC
Source organism: Anaerorhabdus sp. (assembly GCF_036637135.1). GTDB lineage: Bacteria > Bacillota_I > Bacilli_A > Erysipelotrichales > Erysipelotrichaceae > Anaerorhabdus. The sequence continues at coordinate 4,923 of NZ_JAVWNC010000001.1, forward strand.
ACGTTGTTCAATATACTTTGCACTTCTTGGATGACAAGAATATAAAATAGGCATATCGTACTTTTCAGCCAGTGCATTAATTGCATTCATTAAACTAAAGAAGTTTTCTTCATTATCAATATTTTCTTCACGATGTGCCGATAATAAAATATATCTATTTTTTTCCAATCCTAACTTATCTAGAACCCTACTTGATTGAATTTTTTCTAAATTATCATGTAGTACTTCCGCCATTGGTGAACCAACTACATATGTTCTTTCTTTTGCAGTTCCTTCGCTATTTAAGTAGCGTCTTGCATGCTCACTGTAGCAAAGATTAACATCTGCTATATGATCAACAATGCGACGATTCGTTTCTTCAGGTAAACATTCATCAAAACAACGATTTCCTGCTTCCATATGAAATATAGGTATATGTAAACGTTTTGCACTAATTGCACTTAAACAACTATTTGTATCCCCTAGAATCAATAATGCATCCGGTTTTACCTTAATCATTAACTCATAACTTTTTGCAATAATATTTCCAATTGTTTCTCCAAGGTGAGTTCCTACAGAATCGAGATAGTAATCCGGTGCACGTAATCCCAAATCATCAAAAAAAACTTGATTTAGCTCATAGTCATAATTTTGACCTGTATGAACTAAAATATTTTCAAAATATTGATCACATTTCTTTATTGTTGCTGCTAATCGAATAATTTCTGGTCTAGTACCGACTATTGTCATTAATTTTAATTTAGACATATTACACCTCCTCGAAGTATGTATCAGGATAATTTGAATCGAAACACTCATTACACCACATAAATGTCACCAAATCAGTATCCCCAAGATTAGTAATGTTATGCGTATAACCACATGGTATATCTATAACTTCTATTTTATCTTCACAAACATAATACTCAGTAATTTCGACTTCATTAATTTTTCTAAAACGTATAACTCCTTTTCCACTCACAACCACAAACTTTTCATTTTTTGTATGATGCCAGTGATTACCTTTTGTAATACCTGGTTTGGAAATATTAACACTAAATTGACCTTTTTGTTGCGTTTTAATTATTTCAGTAAAAGATCCCCGTTGATCTATATTCATTTTCAATGGATAACTAAATTTATCACTAGGTAAATAACTAATATATGTACTATATAAGGATTTTACAAATGCATCTGACATGTCTGGCAAATCTAAATTTTCTCTCATTGCTTTAAACGAGTATAAATTATCAACAATATCACCCAAACTTACTCGATGAACTGTTGGTATATAACCAAACCCATTTTCAATATGCTCTTTGCCTTGTAAAGCTTTTATGAACTCAGAAACAACATCGTCAATATAGACTAGATTCATTATTGCGTCACGATCATTAACTGAAATATTTAAATCGCGAGTTATATTATGGCAAAATGTTGCAATTGCACTATTATAATTGGGTTTACACCATTTACCAAACACATTAGGCAAGCGATAAATCAATGTTTTAGCATTGGTCTCTTTATTATATTCCAATAATAATTCCTCACCTGCTTTTTTTGATTCCCCATATGGATTATCCAAACTTGCTTGAATAGAACTTGTTATTAATATCGGAGCTTTATTATTATGCTTTTTCAAAGACTCCAATAAAATCTTTGTAAACCCAAAATTTCCTTCCATAAACTCAATAGTATTCTGTGGTCTATTCACTCCAGCTAAATGAAATACAAAATCACAATCTTTTGTATAATGTGCTAAAAGAGACACATCTGTATCTCTATCGAATTCTACTATTTCTAATTTATCATTTAATGAAGTGTTAAGAACCTTCCCATCTTGTATATTCTTTAACTGAGCTATCAAATTTCGGCCTATAAACCCCTTAGCACCTGTCACTAGGATCTTCATTTATCTATTCTCCCAGGCAGCTATTTCATTTCGAATATACTCTAGAGATAATAACTTCTCTTTAACCTGTTCAACATTCAGCAATTCTGTGTTATTACTATTGAATTCAGTTAATGTATTACGTTTAACATCTCCATCTTTTACATATTTATCATAATTCAAATCACGCTTATCACAAGGGACACGATAGAAATTCCCCATATCGATAGCATTGGCACATTCTTCATTAGTCAAGAGTGTTTCATACATCTTCTCTCCATGTCGAATACCTATAACTTTTATTTCTTGTTCAATATGAAATAGTTCATGAACAGCTTGGGCTAATATTTCGATAGTACATGCGGGAGCTTTTTGAACCATAATATCTCCTGTTGTCGCATTATCAAAGGCATATAATACGAGATCAACTGCTTCATCTAATGACATGATAAAACGCGTCATTGATGGTTCAGTAATTGTTATGGGTTTACCTTGCTTAATTTGCTCAATCCACAATGGAATTACGCTTCCTCTTGAACACATTACATTTCCATAACGAGTACAGCAAATCATTGTTTGATTTTGTTCAACTGTTCTTGATTTTGCAACTATAACCTTTTCCATCATCGCTTTTGATGTCCCCATTGCATTGACTGGATATGCTGCTTTATCTGTACTTAAACATATAATTTTTTTAACTTTTGCTTCAATTGCAGCCGTTAATACATTCTCTGTACCTAAAACATTGGTTTTAACAGCCTCTATTGGAAAAAACTCACATGAAGGAACTTGTTTCAATGCAGCAGCATGAAAAATATAATCAACACCATGCATGGCATTTTTCACCGAATTAATATCTCTCACATCACCAATATAAAACTTTATTTTATTTGATCTTTCTGGATACTTTATTTGATATTCATGTCTCATATCATCTTGTTTCTTTTCATCACGTGATAAAACTCGAATTTCCTTGATATCTGTATCTAAAAATCGATTCATCACCGCATTTCCAAATGATCCAGTACCACCTGTAATCAACAGCACCTTACCCTCAAACATAAAATATCCTCCATTTTCTAACAATAGATTTATAGTGTTATTTATTTGAACCAAATCTATTTCTATTAACCATCTTACATTATATTATATTTTTAACTGTACTGCACCATACTTTCAAGTTATTCTTTCGCAAAGTAATTCATACGTATCGCCTTTTGATTAACTGTAATCAAGTTAAATACATTGTCATTAATGCTTTCAAGCTCTTCTTCTGATAGTTTTGAAGTATCAAAGATTTGCTTTGTAGCATCATAATACCCTTCATCAATTAGCCATGAATAGTCTTGAAAAATGACTATTCCTTCCTCATTCGAAAGTGCATCCCTACCTACTATCATTTGTCCACCTATATCTAATTTAAATAAATTCGCAATTGTTGGATAGATATCGAATGTAGACGTAATATTCGTAACTTCCTTACTTTCTATACCCGGAGTCCAGATAATAAATGGTGTTTTATAGATATCAATACCTGGATTATTACCAAATAATTCGTTCATGGCATCTTTTGATAAACCATATGGATAATGATCTCCGTATAAAATAATGACTGTATCTTCTAATGTTCCTTGATATTTCAAATCATTGATTAATTCATCAATCCCAGATTCCAAAGTTCTTTGAGCACCCAAATAACACAATGTCTCTTCTGAGTATTTTTCACCTGGTTCTCCAAACATTTCAATAGTTTTCCATAAATCATACTCTAATTCATATCTCCCTCGAATATACGGAACATGACCTGATACGCTAATTACAAAATCAAAATACGGTTTTTTATCCAATTCAGATGTTATGTCCACCACTTCATTCATTAAGTATTTATCATGGATCCAGTTCATCGCTTCGACAAATTCTGGTTTTTTGTATAAATTTAAATCTTCCCAATCATATAAATAATCAAAGCCATACGAATAGTGTAGCTTTTCTCTATTATAAAAGCTCTTCTTAAATGAATGAAATGAATTTGCAGAATATCCTAATTCTTTGAATTTCCAAGGTAGTGCCATTGGAAATGAATTATCTGCAAAGTCATACGATATTGGTCCATCTAGAATAGATGGTAACATACCAGTTAAGCTAATATACTCACTATCAGAAGTTGCAGTTTGAAATACTGGGGCGTAATGATTTGTAAAATTGATTCCTTCTGACTGCATTTTATAAAGAGTAGGGGTTAATTCCTCAGATATCGCAACTGGCGATAACGATTCACATAAAACTAAAATTACATTTTTCCCTTCAAACATACCTGTATATCGATTAGTTTGAGATTTGTATGCATTATCTTCCATATACATATCTATAAGTAACTGATCATTTTCTTTACTATCTGTGTCAACTCCATTGAAATATAACATTAAATCTCGTGTTGTAAATGAATAGAAACCAAATCGTTCTATTGATTTGATATTGTTATATAAAGTTTCATATAATAACTTATCGTTCTTGCTCATCACTTTGTTTTCTTTGTATGTATTAGGAATCAGTAATATTCCAAATATTGAAATAACCAAAATAGTTGAGAATGTAATCAATTTTATATTTGTTGATAACTTGTAGTGAATAGGGCGTATTAAACCTATTAATAACGCAACTATTGCAGGAATAAAATAAAGAAATAGTCGAAAATCAATTTTACTTGTTGCTTCATTGCTAACTTGAAAAAACTCTTGAATTATACTAATCTTTGTGACTGAAAAAACTGTTTGGAAATAATCATAATGCAATGACTGAGCTGCAAAAAGAAAGCCTAAAAGTAATAGTATCAAAACACTATAAATCGTTCTTCCCAGTCTATTGAATAAAAACATTATTGATGTAAAAAACAAGGAGATCGAAATACTATAAAGAAAATATGAACCAAAGAGTGTTTCAAACCCAAGATTATATCTAAAAAATATTTCTAATCCAATTATTGAAATAAACAAATAAACTATATCCAATATTCCTAATGTTTTTTTCATATACTGCCCTTTCTAATTAATTTCTATGGGAAACAAATTGATTATTTTATTCATTACTGTTTTATATAATTTTGCAAGTTGGTAGGTAATGTGAATTACTAATATACTATACAGAATTTGATAATAATCAAAAGGTGGTTGAAATCGAATAAAAGAAAACATCTTTACAAATAATTCTTGAAGCAAATAAAATTCGAGTGATATACTTCCAAACCCCGAGAGGAATGATATAAGCCAATTAACATTATACTTCTTCAATTTTTCAATTATAAATGCATTTATAAAACAAAATGGTAAAACAATCAGAATAAATGGATACCAATATAAACCCCACGCAGTTAATAAAGGTCCAAATCGAAAGGACATATGCAAAATGATGAATCCAACCATCATTATCATAATATTAAGTACAATCATTTTTTTACTTATTTTCACATCATTATAAGAAAGATAGCCAATTAGAAACCCCAAGAAAAATACAGGCAATCTTGATGTAAAAACCAAATAATCAGTGTTAAATGTAGAAAAGCCTATCAAGAAACTGATCCCAATTGCAAATAAAGTCATTCTTTTTTCTTTCCCATCAAAATATTTCAAATACAGCGGTGTAATTAAGTAAAACACCAGTATAGCCGATGCAAACCATAATCCTCTATCATATGGTTTTATCCAAAATCGCAAAGTAGATAAAGCCAATAATGTATCTTCTAAATTAAAGTTTAAATATCTGCATCTTAGAAAAATTATAGGTAATACAAACGGTAAAATGCGAATAAATCTTTTTTTGTAAAAATGTTTTATATTCGAGTTTTTTTTATATGCATAATAAAGACCAAAACTCGATAAGAAAACAAATATATCTGTTCCGCCCTGACCTATTAATTTAAACCAACCAAAGAAATTCACTGGGAACCATAATGGTGAATGGAATAATGCAATCCATAATGTTGCTATCCCCATTAGCTGTAAGCGATACTTGCTTATTATTGAATAACTCATAAAACACCCCCACAATAGATAATATCAATATGATCCCTTTAAACTATCCTCAGTTATAAAATCTGAATACACGCCATAGAAACCATATTTATTAATGATTTCTCTAGCTTTATTAATATCATTTACAGTATGTATATAGATATTAAATTGATCTGTGTTATTATCCATCTTTGCATATGCATAAACATCAGTGATTACTTTTGTTCCCCAGTCATTATCCATATGCATTACAACAACAGGGATATTCTTTTCTTTAACAATTTGGTATATCTTTTGTCCATCTGAATCCACATAATAATGGTATAAAGTGAATATAATCTCTTCGAATCCATAAGACTCAATTACATCATAGATTTCAGGTGTATAGGCTTGAGGAATAAAACGATGTAATAATGAAGGATCTACTTCATTAATCTGTTCAACAAGTTGACTATACATACTATTCGTAGAATCAACATCAAATGTTTTTGAATCAAGAATGATATAAAAGTCTTTTACTTCTTGCATAATACTAAGTAAATCCGAGAACATCATCGTTGTATATTTTCCCATGATTTTTGCATTTTTGAATTCTTCAGTCGATAGTGGCGCATATTCATCTCCGCCAATACTTGTGAGTTTAGTTTTAAAATCTACCCAAGTATGTGTAAGGCAAATATCACCATCACTTGTTCTTTCTAAATCTATTTCAAAGAGTCTAGTACCTTGATTATAATTGAATATCATCGCTTCTAAACTATTTGTATAGTCAACATTATCAATACCACCCATTGCATGAGCCATTACACGATATGTATTGCTCCAATCATCAACTAATTCTCCTTGATTCTCAAATACTAATTCTACAGGTTTCTCTGTTTCATTTGGTGAAATTGTAGGGTTAGGTTTATCATTACTTTTTGAACAACCTGATATTACTAATAAAGCACAAATTAAACAAACTGTTTTTCTCATATTCATTTACTCCTTTTTACCTTGATTACTCCGCTATCAAAGATTGTATCCATGCATTTATCTGTTTCTTGATCATATTCTGGATTTTCCCAATAGCGTATCAATGCATAATCAACTTCATAATCCTGTATAAACTCACACGCTCTTTCGTAGGGTATATCATCTAATTTAGGTTCCCAGTCATAATGTCTTCTTGCAATATCATAGAATATCCAATCCACTCTCACATCAGAATAGAAATAATCTCTTGAAGTAAATATTTGATAAGCTTCAGGTATAAATGTTCTCAACCCATTCGCTTGCGATAAAACTGTTAGTTGATCATTTTGTGGATTATTCTTTAGTTCTTCTTGAAGAAACTTAATAGACTTGTATTCGTGAGGTTCAATTTTGTAATCAGGTTCTATGTTTTTACCACCTACGAAATAAAAGGTATATAATCCTTCCTCTAAACCTACCCACGAAAAGAAATGACCAAGTAAAACAACTCCGATTAAAATGAATTCAAGGATCCATTGCCATAGTTTTTGCCATTGAATTGCCTGATAAATATAAACCAGTATAATTAGTTCTGTAAATGGATTAAATAAAACCTCAACCGTACGGTAAAAAACATTAGAAGCTATCGTATAAGAAATAGCAGTTATACATAAAGGATTCAAGAAAATCAAAACAACAATCAATAACATCATTTGGATAAATTTATCTTCTTTTGTTTTAGCATATATTATAATCAAAACAACACCAATCCATCGAAGAACATTTATTATGTTATCTAACCAATTTGAATAGACAAAAGTATAGTCTTTAACCATGTCGTATTTTTGATGATCTTGAAAGAAATAAGAATAGTTATAAAGATATTCCGGCTTAAAGAAATTGATATATGTTGAAAATGCAATAATTACAATTGGTATAATTACAAAGAAAATTAACTTCGCATTATCAAACAAAAATTCTTCAATATTAAGTATTAGTTTCTTAACTGGTTTTTGGAATCTTCCGATATAATAAGCCGAGAATACAACAAGCATTGCCATTCCTATATAGAAATTGGACCAACTAAACATGACTGTGGCATATAAAGCGATAGGAAATACAAACAATGACATATCAACAAATGCATGTTCTTTTTTAATTACAAATAAATATACTGCTAAGCAATATAGAATAGTAAAGGATATAAATAAATAACTACTAGAACAAGCTAACCCAGCACCAACTATAAAAGGAATGATATATTTAATATTATCATTTTCTTCTTTCAACCACCTATAAATGAAGAAAATAAGCATTGTTGCAAGTAAAGTACGGAAAGTGTTGCCATAATAACTAAATGCAACACGCCAATAATAGAAGTTAGAATAAAACAAAGTAAAGAATAAAAGACAAAATTCAAACCATTTATTTTTTAGTTTAAAGTATTTCACAATATTAACAATAAACATGGAGCTAATTAAACTATATAACATTCCTAATCCCCATGTTGAAATCATTATATTTTCAACATATCCTGATTTACCAAGTAAGAAGAATGGAATATTAATCAACCAGCATAAAAATGATGCAAAATGGTAATACCCTTGGTACAAATATAAACCATCCCACTCAACTCCAGGCAATCCTGAATATAGATTAAACATATTTAGTTGATCGATATTAATATTTTGAGCAATATAATTCAAATACATAGGTGAATCTGAAAATTCAATATCAATAAAAAGACGAGAGAAAACGACAATAAAAACAACAAATGCAACAAGCACAATGAGTGTTTCTTTACATAATAAATCCTTAAGCACTCGCTTAATATTCTTTAATGTCAAATATAATGAAAAAATAAGTACTAAGAAACTACTCCCAATAATCCAATTAAATGAAAAATTAAAAATTTGCGCAGGATAGTATAATAATTGAGTTATCATCAAAAAGATGACAAATCCTACTGGAGCTGCAAATCCTTTTTTTTCTATTTTAAGACTGTCTAAAACTTGTATTCCTACACCAGTAAATAGCCCTATTAAGCCAAATACCACTAATAGGATTTTAATCATACTCATCATTTTATCACCGCTATTAGTCTACCATAATCAACCTATATTTTGAATACTAATCCAAACCAACTACAAGGTATAACAATGCACTATTCCAGTAAATAGCCACTTCATTTGTCGAATAACTATTATATTTATCTAAATACATCTTTGCTGAGGGAATATTTTCTCCTAATTCTTGAAGCATCGTATCATCTCTATCACTATTAGCACCGCCAATTAGTGCTCCTTGATATAAGGCATTTTTCGCCTTTGCTAATCTACTATGTACATTTATTGGATATTTATATCCTTCTCCACTTATGAATGTCATATTTAAGGCATTTTTTCCTAATAAGTAGTTTAATTGTTCAACAGCAGCCTGTCTAAAACTCATATTTCCAGTAATTTCATATGCCATATTTAATAAAATACCATTATCAGCAATTGTCCCGTTACTTCCCCATGAATAGTGACTAATAGATGTTGAATAGCCATCACTAGTAACTACTCCCAAAATAGTATTTGCTTCATTTGTTAACGAAGTAAGCATCTCATCATAGAAATTCTTATCTTTTTTAGCTCTCTCATTTTGCAAATAAAGATATCTTCCATAACCACCTACATTTTTCCAGGAAATTCCATTAACGCAATCATTATTCTTTGAATACTCTTCTTTTGCACTTTTTAGATATTCATCATCACCTGTTGCATTCCACATTGAAATAGCTGCATAAAAACGTTCATCACTATCATTATCATCTCGATACTCTCCCGCAGATATGTCTTCTGGATTCTTAATCTCACCTTGATTAACTGAATTAGATAGATACTCCCATGAAAGTATTGCAGCTTCTAAGCACCTATTACTAAAATCAGGATCAATTTCTTTAAATATATCGCTGGCTAAAGCCATTACAGCAACAAAGTCACCTGTAGATATTGTTGATGCCCCAACGATATATAATGGTTGATTATCTTGTTCTGGTACTACATCACTAGCAAAAGCTGGTGTAACAACTTTACTATATACTTCTCCCCATGATGTTTGCATTTTCAACATCCATTCTAATTCATACCTTGCTTCATCCAAAATATCTGGAATTGTGTTTCCCGATTCAGGAATAGCTAAATCATCCCCATAAAATCCTGGATTAGCTAAATATGCGAACAATAAATCACTAACTGCTTTTGCTCCAGTTTCGACATATCTTCCATAATCACCTGCATCATGCCATCCACCTGTCGCATCAATACTTTGTTCTGGCGCTGAATGAATAATTGCTGGTTGCTTATGACAAGATGCATGTGCCAATTCACCGATATATTCAGTTCCTAAATCATATCCACATCGTTGTGCAGTAAGCATCTTCAATAAATCATTAGCTAGATTATCAAAAATATTATCACCTATTTCAAATTCATAGGATGTCCCAACAATTTGTGATTCAATTCTATATGTACCGGGTGTCATTACATTTGTAAAATCACCAATGTAATTTGTTTCACCTGTATTTGCATTTACTACTCTATTCTTAATCGCTCCTGTATAGACAACAGACCCTGTAACGACATCAATTACATTAAAGAAATCTCCTTGACTATATGGAAAAACACATTGTTTTTGATCTTTAATATTGTAGCCCAAATGATTTACTTTAATACTATTATCCTTATTTGTCACATCTAAAATTGTTAAATTACTTATCTTAATTGAATGATATGAATTAGTAGTTTCTTTACCATCATACCCTACATTTAATGCTACTTTACCATTCCATGTTGTTTCTTTATCCATTAAATATTCAACGCGAATATTTGTCGGTGCTCCTACATTAACTATCTGTGAATAGAGTTTCTCATTGTTTTGTGCGTTAGTGATTACTAATTCAATAGAACGTTCAGTATCACTTTCTATATCAAAAGATATAATATATTGATTGTCTTTTATAAAAGGAATTCCTTCTCTGAAAAATTGGGCACTATCTATTGCCGTTCCTGGATACTCAATAGACAATGTTTGTACATCAAAAGTTGATGAAAGTGTAATATTACCATCGGTTGCACCACTAAACCACGATGTTTTAAATCCTGTCGTATTATCCTCTTCTATTGGTGCATAATCTTTTTTTTCAGTATTTATTGTGGGTATTGGGTTGTTTGTTTCAGTATTTATATTATCTTCATTATCATTAGGTTTATTGAATACTAAATCCAATGACAAACCTATCAAAATAAATGAAAGAAGAAGTGCTAGTAGTTTTTTCATATGAACCTCCAATATGCCTATTATACAGTATATAAAAAAAACATTCGATTAAGAATGTTTTATTTCAACAAATTTTCATCTTTCGCATTATTTCTCATAAATTCATTTACATGCATTTGAAACAAAAGTTGTGTTTGATTCTTTATTGAATCCAGTATTACTCCTACCAAAAATAAGATAAATGAAATAATGCATAAAGACGCCGCTAATACAGCTGATGGGAGTTTAGAAACGTATGCCGTTTTAATAAACTCACTTATAACTGGAATACCTGCAATAATTCCAAATATAGCGAAAACAAATGAGATAATTCCAAAAAATAGAAATGGTCGATAGTTTTTAAACAAATCAAACAACGTAACCAAAACTTTAAATCCATCAGAAAATGTATTTAACTTTGACTTAGAACCTTCTGGTCTGTCGCGATAATTGATAGGTACTTCTGCGATTTTCATTCCATAAACTAATGAAAATATAGTCATTTCTGTTTCAATTTGGAACCCATCACTCATAATAGGCATACACTTAACAAATTTCTTACTATATGCACGATACCCCGTCATAATATCTTTGATATCGCTCTTAAACAATTTATTTATTAGTCCTTTGACTAAATTATTACCTAACCCATGAAAACCACGTTTATTTTCTTTAAAGTATGTTCCATTACTTAAACGATCACCAATAACCATATCTACACCTTCGTTAAGAATAGGATTAATTAATTTTTGCATTTCATCAGCAGGATAAGTATCATCACCATCTACAAGAACATATACATCCGCATCAATATCTCGAAACATTGATCGCACCACATTTCCTTTGCCTTGCATTGTTTCTTTACGTACTATAGCTCCAGCGTCAAGTGCTAAATCAAAAGTTCTATCTTCAGAATTATTATCATAAACATAGATATCCGCATATGGACAACTATCTTTAAAATCAGTAACAACTTTTTGTACTGTGAGTTCTTCATTGTAGCATGGTATTAAAACAGCAACTCTCATTTTTCTCTCCCCATATCAACAAGATAAAATTAAATTCTTGAATAAATGTATAATAATTATAGCACATTCATTCTTAATTTCTCCACTGTAAAGAGAGCAAAGAATATGTATCCTTACATTTACATAATTATATTTATCACCACCAAATTACTAATCCAAGAAAAATATATAGTGTTTTACCTGATTTTCCTCAATAGAAAAATACTTTATTAATCTTTATTTACTGGTAATATTATTTTAACTTTAAATTGATTATCTTTACTCATAACATGTAATTCCCCTTCAAGATATTGTAAGACATTCTTTACAATACTTAATCCCTCACCTGACACTGTTTTCTTATGAGCAATAATGACCTCAGGTAAATCGTTAACACATTCGATAAATAACATGCTATTAACACGATACACTTGCAAAGACACAGTTTTATTTATTGTATTATACTCTAAAGCTTCATAAGCATTGGTTAATAGATTAGAAAATAATGTTACCATCTCAAAATCACTTAATATATCTTTCATCTTCGTCCTAATACTGAAAGTAGAGCAAACATTTGAATTCTTAAACATACTCATAAATAACTTTAATACACAATTTAATACCTCACTATCACAATATGTTTCTTGTTTATAACTACTATACTTATCATCTATTTCTTGCATCGAAAAGCTTTCATCACCAAGATGTTCCATTTGAGAATTTATTAACTTAATAAGTTCTTCTGATTCATTTTGTTTTGTTTGATAATATTTTTTATCAACTTGGATATTTTTAAGGGCAGCCAATCTACTTTGATCCACGATGATTTTTTTATTTTGATTTACTATTTGCTTGATAGTTCTAAACAAAACAAGATTAGATAAAACAAAGAAAATAGCTACAAAAAGCAAAACAAAGAAATCTTGTTGAATCTCCGCCATAAAATTTGACAATTGAATAAAAGTAAGCAATATAAACGAGATAATAACTAATATGATGTTACTTAATATTTTCGTATTCAATTGACTAATCAATCCACTTTTAATTATTTTATGCTCAATAAATAATGAAATTGTTAAAATAACGTCAAATATTATATATACTTCAACACTTAAGAAAGTTTTATTTACAAACATAATTTCATCAAAATTAGTAAATAATACACCTAATGGCATAATGATAAACTCAGTAAATGAGATAACACTCAGTATCCATACAAAACATAATATAAATTCTATTACTTTTGCTTTAAATAAACGTATCGTTAATGCAGTCATAATTGCAAATAAAACAAATTGTCTAATCAATGGTAAGTAAATACTTGCACCTATATTAATGCAAATTACAATATACATTGCTAATAACATAACTACTTCACAAATGAAAAAATTCCTTAAATTTGGTTTAACTCTTTCACTGAAAAATATATTAATAAATGCAGACATAAATGTTATTAGATAAATATTATTCCACAATTGAAACCCACTATAATTAGTCATTCTGATCTCCTTACTCCATTACTTTATCTTGATATTCTTTTTTTATTTGCTCACTATACTTTTTAGCTTCTTCTATTTTTCCACTTTTCTTTAATTCTTCTATAACACTCAAATGACTTGATATATCGTGATAAAACTTACGTACCTGAGAGTTCTGTTCTTCTATTGATTTCACTATCCTTAACCGATAATCAGTCTCCATGAGCATCTCTTCGTACTTTTCCAACTGTTTGGCTTTTTTAATTATACTCACAATTGCATAAACTAAGCCAAGTAGTGAACATATCCAAAGTAAGGCACAAATGATTGAAAGTATTACCATAATTTTTAAACTATCAATACTAAATGTGATAACGATAGTAAACAACATAAAAAACTGCCCAAAAACATAAAACAATAGACAGTGAATTTCTTTTGAATCTACTCTTATATTAAATATTTTATTTTCCATATTTTCATTTTACTAGGTATTTCTTCTTTTTAAAACCCAAAGTAATTAGATTATGAATTCGTGTAATATATAACAAAACCTACATTCATGAGCATCTTTTTATCATGTTATAATTTAAACGGTGATAGCATGACTAAAATTGGTATATACGATGATAATGCAGAATATTTAAAATTATTAACAGATAAAACAAGGGATTATTTTGTTTCAAAAAATGAGATTCCAAATATCTGTTGTTTTTTTGATGCTAAATCTTTACTAAAAAATATAGAAAAGAATGAATTTGACCTACTGTTATTAGATATTGAATTAAATGGCTCCGAGGATAATGGAATTGAACTTGCAAAAAAAATCAATTATCATCATCCTAATTGTTTCATTATCTTTGTCTCTTCACATACAGAGTTTTTTATCGATGTATATGATGCTAATCACATTTACTTTGTTATAAAAAATGACTTAGATACAGGTTTAAATAAAGCATTATCCATATTTACATCTAAAAAGAATCAGTCATTATTTGGGGATAGCCTTATGATAAAGTTTAAGAATCAAAGTACTTTAGTTCCTTTTTCTAAAATTGTCTATTTAGAGAGTCTTTTAAGAAAAATTAGATTTCATTTAGCTGATAAAGATCTATATTCATATGCAAGTTTTGATGAAATTTTACTAAAACTAAATAGCGAGAATTTTGTACAATGTCATCGTTCTTTTATTGTAAATCTACGCCATATTGATAAAATCATTAAGAATGAGATTTTCATGATTGATGGCTCCATTGTTCCAATAGGAAGAATGTTCCGCAAACAATTCTTAGAGGACTTATTTACTAAAGCAAACATTAGTATTGATTAGTTTACACTTATATTGAAATAAGTGTTTTTTTATATAAAAAGTATGGTGAGCAAATCTCACCACACTCTTAATGTTTATTTCTTTAAACTATGATTCTCAAATAGTTTTACAATGATAATTGCGAAGAAACAAAGTGCAAATCATTTTTCGCATCATAATATGCATACGAGCTTCCACCACTATCACCAAAATCCAGTTCAATGATATCGTGAGTTAAAGCCCAATCAATTATCATCTCTGGCTTCAATAATCCATCCACAACAGCTAAACTAATTGATTGACTATCTTCCATCAACAACGTTTGAGTATTCTTAGTTGTCAGTTTTTGTAAAGTACATGCAATACTAACCAACGGTCGATCTTCCAATACATTCACTTTCTTACCTGAATCTTTTTTATAGTTGTATCGTAACGCCGATTCAAACTCTATTTTACTACCTGAATTAATACCCACAAATGCAGGACTATATCCTAAAATAATATCTTTTTTCTCATATTCCCATGATGCATAGTAACCATGATGAATGTGCATATCATTATCAATAATTCCACTTACCCATTCAATTTGTTCCGGTCTATTATCTAATCCTTCGCCTTGACATCTGCCTTGAATTTGACCATACTCCTTGGATGTTGGATTTGCTAAAAAGTAACAATAATTCGTAATAAATACTGGTTTGCCGTTATCTTTACGATAGACTAATAGATAACTTGGTAATGGTCGATCAAACAGGTAGAAACTAGTACATTTTACTGCACCTGGAAATGCATTACCAATTGGCTTTGTTGTATGATCTGAACCATTATAAACTTGTTTAATGGACATAACACTTTTATCAATTTTATAAACATGAATATCAACATTATCAATATTATGCTTAGTGTACCCATAGCGAATCATAGGATACCTCCTTTATTATTTTGCTGCATTCCAATACTTAATTGTAAAGTCATCATTATATATTTCTTCAGTAACTTCAATATCTTCAACATTAACTGACAACAACTTTTCTAAATCAGTTAATATCGTTTCCTCACTTGTATCATCTACATTCTTTAGCATATCTACATATTTTAAAGCCTGTGCTGCACTCTTAAATTGTTCATTTTCCAATAATTTTGATGATTTTAAATCAGTAATACCTTTTGCTTTAGCTTCTTTCATGCATTCTTCAAAATCTATCTTGATATCCAGTTTCAACAATAAAAACGCTTCTCCTACAGTTTGCTTAATCTCTTTCATCTTTTTCCCTTGGATTGATTCTAAAGTGATACTTTGAAGTTTTTTCATTTTTTCTGGTTTCATTTTGTATTCTCCCTTTTCTCAATTATAACATTTTCTTGTCTCTGTGTTTATTAAATCATATAATGAAATCATACAAAGCGGGAGAAAAACAATGAGAATAATGCCAATAATAACTCTATTTATTGCTTTTTATATTTGTTCAACATCAATTGGGATGATGATGAATAAAGTATTCACACTTCCCTTTATAAAATACTATTTTCCTATTGGTTTTGTTGCTATTTTTGGAATTTATGAATTACTTATGTTTCTCCCTCTATTTCTTAATCTTTCATCAATATTTTCATATTTAAGCGGGTTTATAATTCTTATATTGATACTTACATCATTTATCTACAATAAAAAGAAGCTTCTTGATGAATTATTATCTCGAAAATCGCTGATTATTCTATTCTTGTTTATCTTTACTATCTTATTTATCTATTTGTTTGGGTATGTTGGGGATTTTAGATTAGATCATAATTTTTATATAAGTTATATACAAGAAAATATGATTTCTCCAAAACTTAACTACATCAACATCTTACAAAGCGGATATACTACAATGGGAAATATTTATGCCCAGGATGGCTTTTATCATCTAATTGCTTTGCTTTCAAATATATTTCATTTTGATGGATATTTATTTTCAATTTGGTTTACACCATTTCTTTACACTATATTTGCTTCAACAACACTCCTTGAAGCTATTGAACACTTAACTTCGAAAAAACTATACAAGTATGTATTCTCATTCTTATCAATACTGCTTGTATTTAACCCGCATCTCATTGTGAATTCTATGATGGGTAACCTTTATCGTGATTATGTTATTATTCTCATTCTTTTACTGTTAATTAAGGATTCTTGTACAAAAAATCAAACCATCTTTCTATTCTTCGCTTTTCTGACTGGGATTTGTGTCCATTCAACATTTGTGTTTTTAGCCATTATTATTCTTTTCGCAAAATTAATTCATCTTCTACTTTCTAAATCAGATGAAAAGCAAATAAAGTGGTATTGTATTTATTCATTCTTTGTTGTTCAAAATGCATTTTTGTTGTTAATAGAGCGATTCTCACATACCTCAAAGCCAATTATTATTTCGATATCTTTCTTGTTAACAATCATTCTTTTATACGCATTATATAAATTATGGAACTTTAAGAATTTTCAGAAGTATTTGAAAGTGACAATAATTATTGGAATAATTGGACTTTATGTATTTTCATTATCTATAACTTTTAATGGTCATCCTGTCTTTAATTATCATGATTTCTTCTATGAAGTCTTTCTACTAAAAGCTACCGAAATAGAAATTATATCTAATATTCATCTAACTTTTGGATATGTAATTTCTTTAATATTTTTAATCATCAATTTTAAATCAAAACATTTCATTAATATATTACTTTTTGTAACATGGGTTGTCTTCTATAATCCAATCACAATCTCTACCATTAGTACTTACTTAACCAATGTAGTTTATTTTAGAATTGCATTTATTTTCATAAATTTCTTTGTTTTATTCTATATCATTGTGCAATTCAAAAACAAACTAATATACTTTACACTTATCTTGATTCTACTCATAACATTTTGTCTACCTTATCAATATGGATTGAAATTCAAAAATCCAATTGATTTTAACATGGAATATAGAATGGAAAATGATGCAGTTCTTGCCTTTAACACATTGGATCAATTAGGAATTAATTATGTTCAACTACATCAAACTAAGCCAAATACCTTTGTAACTGACTTTAGAACTCCTTATCTAACTAAAAACATTCATTATATATATACCATTTATAATTGGCGTAGTAGTTTTAGGGGAAAACAATACCAAATCACGAATGATTTGACGCACTTATATGAAGCTGTTGCATATTCGAGCACTTTTGATATTCCATTAGAAATGATCGATGAAGCTATTACAAATTCAAAGATTAACTTTATATTATTAGATACATTCCAAACTTCTGATACCTATGAAAAGCTTAACCGATTATGCAAAGTAGAATATGATAATAACTCATTTATCATTTATTCATGCAATGAATAAATAATCATCTTCAATATTTAATTTATCTTATACTACTAGATATCATATAAAAGAAGGCCACTTACTTTCAAATTGTTAAGAAAACAAATAAAAACTCTATTATGAGATTATACATCTCAACAATAGAGTTTTATTATTTAACCTATTTTTTTAAAATATGATTCTTAAATAGTTTTACAATTTCTACAATCACAATTGGACACAATGCAAGTCCTAATGAAATCATGAATAATTGTGCATTTAATGGTTCTAAACTAAAGATTCCATTTATACCAGGAACATACATAACAATCATTTGTAATGCCATACCCACTAATAATGCACCCCATAGATACTTGTTATTGAAGATTGTTCTATGGAAGATACTATGTGTACTCT
Source organism: Anaerorhabdus sp. (assembly GCF_036637135.1). Lineage (GTDB taxonomy): Bacteria > Bacillota_I > Bacilli_A > Erysipelotrichales > Erysipelotrichaceae > Anaerorhabdus. The sequence goes on from NZ_JAVWNC010000001.1 coordinate 23,596, forward strand.
TAATATTAAATGCATGGAATAATTGTGATAATGATAAAGTCATAAATGCCATTGTCATACCAATTTCATGAGTAATGTTATTACCAATAATATAAGCTGTCAATGTAAGTATACCTACCATTAACCCTTGCCAAGCAATTGTGAACCCCAATCCATGAGCGAAGAAACTTTCGTTCTTAGGTCTTGGTTTTTCTTTCATGATATCTTTATCAACTGGTTCTAATCCTAATGCAAACGCTGGTAAAGTATCAGTAATTAAGTTAACCCATAATAAATGAACTGGTAATAAAGGAACTCCAAGATTAATTCCAAACAAGCTAATTACAGAAGCACCAAAGATTGTGATTACTTCTCCAATGTTACTTGATAATAAGAATTGTACGTCTTTTTTGATATTGTTATAAATACCGCGGCCTTCTCTTACGGCATGAATGATTGTTGCAAAGTTATCATCAGTTAAGATCATATCTGCAGCACCTTTTGATACATCAGTACCAGTAATACCCATTGCACAACCGATATCTGCTTTCTTAAGAGCTGGTGAATCGTTTACACCATCCCCAGTCATCGCAACTACATGACCTTTACTTTGCCACATACTAACGATTCTTACTTTATGTTCTGGAGCAACACGTGCATAAACACTAATATTTTCTAAATCTTTTAATAATTCTTCATCTGTCATATTTGACAAATCAGTACCTGTGATTGCTTTTTGACCATCAAGTAAGATACCTAAATCTTTTGCGATTGCTTTTGCTGTAGTAACATGGTCTCCAGTAATCATAATCGTACGGATACCACCTTGTTTTGCTTCTTCAATTGCTAATTTTGCTTCCGGACGAGGTGGATCAATCATACCCACCAATCCAACGAATGTCATTTGACTTTCTACTTCTTTAGCATCTAACAATACAGGAACTTCTTTCCAACGACGGAATGCAACTGCCAATACACGTAACGCTTGATTAGCCATTTGTTCATTCGCATCACTTGCATCACTTGGTGTATTAATACATCTTGACATAATTACATCAGGAGCACCCTTTGTAATTGAGATAACACCTTCATCCGTATTGTAGAATACTGTCATTAGTTTACGTGATGAATCAAATGCAATTTCATCGCCGCGTCGTGCAAGATCATATAAATCTTCTTTTTTATCACCCATCTTGAAACTTGCTTCAATAAGTGCAGTTTCAGTTGGATCACCTAATAGTTTTGTTTCACCATTTTCAAATTTCATTTCAGCATCAGAACAAAGAGTAAAGCATTTCATCATTTCTCTTACATCTGAATTACCTTCACCATTAAAATCTTCTGTACCATTTTTAACTGTGTATGTTTTTACTACAGTCATCTTATTTTGAGTTAATGTACCTGTTTTATCACTACATACAACACTTGCAGAACCTAATGTTTCAACTGCTGGTAATTTACGTACAATTGCATTGTTCTTAACCATCTTTGTAACACCAATAGCAAGTACGATTGTAACAACTGTTGCTAATCCTTCTGGAATTGCAGCTACAGCTAATGCAACAGATGTTTTAAATGAATCAAGAACAGATAATCCAGACATCCATTCTAGACCAAATACGATAACGCATATTCCTAAACACATGACACCAATTACTTTACTAATTTGTGCTAGTTTATTTTGTAGTGGTGTTGTTTCTTTTTCAGAACTCATTAGCATGGAAGCAATCTTACCGACTTCATTTTCCATACCTACTGTTGTTATGATCATCTTACCACGACCATAAGTAACCACTGTACTCGAGAATGCCATGTTCTTTTGATCACCCAATGGACAATTATCTAACTCGATAATATCACTGATTTTGTTTACTGGAACTGATTCTCCAGTTAATGCACTTTCATCTATTTGTAAGTTATATGATTCTAAAATTCTACCATCACTTGGAACTAAGTCTCCAGCTTCAAGAATAACCACATCTCCTACAACTAGTTCTCTTGAAGGAATTGTAAATCTTTCTCCATCACGAATAACTTTTGTATTTGGAGCACTCATCTTCTTTAATGCTTCTAGTGATTTCTCAGCACTATTTTCTTGTGCTACACCCAAAATTGCATTAAATACAACAACAATCAAAATAATTAAACTATCAATCCATTCATGTGGATCTACTACGATAGATACAATTGCTGCAACAATAAGTACAATAATTAATGGATCTGTAAACTGCAATAGGAATTTAACAAAGATTGATTGTTTCTTTTCCTCTTTTAACTCATTACTTCCACATTTACTTCTTATTGTTTCAATTTCACTTAAATGTAATCCTTTTTGATCATTACTCTGTAATTCTTCTACAACTTGTTTTTTCGTTCTGTTATAAAACATATTTTCCTCCTAGAAAAACAAAAAGCAAGACTCCACCCACTTTTTGAAATGGATAGGTCTTGCTTATCAAGAGATTTAAGTATCCGGGCTTTTAGCCGAGATGTCGAATACTTACACAGATATATCTGCAGCTACTCCCCTACTCAATGATAAAAAGATACATCTTTTGAGGTCTCTTGTCAATAAAAATCAAGTTACACTATCCACTCTATAACTTGTCTTTCAACATATTTTAATTATAAAATTCTATGAAATACTTAGCAATCAAAGTTATCTAAATTTAAAGTACATGATATAATGTTTTTAGAGGAAGGGATTATGAAAAGATATTTTGTCATTGTCGAAGGACAAGTTCAAGGTGTTGGGTTTAGAAGTTACACTCAATTATGTGCTATAAAGAACAATTGTACAGGTTGGGTGCGTAATATGGATAATGGTATGGTTGAAATCCAAATTCAAGGTGATGAAGAAAGAGTTGATAAAGTACTTCGCATGTTAAAAGATGGAAATCAATTTATCAAAATTTCTGATATAACGATGAAAGAAATCCCTTTAATCTCATCAGAACGTTCCTTCAAATACAGATAGAGTTGCTTCTAAGAAGTAACTCTATTTATTTTCCTAATTTGCTTTATTCATTTTTATAAATAAAAAGCACAATTAATCAAAATAGACTCCTTTTGTTTTCATTGACAACCGTAAAGAAAGGGAGTAAGTTATTCTTAAGATTACACATGTAGACTGGAGATGGTATTTATTAAAAAGAAAATGATTAATTTTTCAATTATGATTTTGTTTTGTTTTGTAATTACACTCATCTTTTGCTATCCCTACCTAAATGATGCGATCTTTATCGGTCCGGATACTGCTTTTCATATAAATCGGATCGAAGCACTTAGTATTGCGATTCAAAATGGTGATTACTATCCTCGACTCTTTTTCCATCAAAATTATAACTTTGGATATGGTAGTCCAATGTTTTATTCTTTTTTCTTTCTTTATTTTCCTGCTTTCATGCGAATAATGGGTATTGGGGTTTATGATACCTATCACATCTTCTTGTTTGTGTGTGCTTTTCTAGCTGCAATCGCGATGTATAAATGTGCTGAACTTGTATTGAATAAAAAAAATAAAATTTATATTTGGTTTACTGTCCTATTTTATATTTGGAATTGTTTCTATATGTCAGATTTCTATAAACGAGGTGCTGTTGGTGAAACACTTGCCTTTATTTTCATCCCATTAGTCATTATGGGTATGTATTATTCAGTATATGGAAGCTTTAGGAAACAGTATATTTTGGTTATTGGATTTTGTGGTTTATTACTATCTCATAATATTTCATTTATCATCATGGTTGTTGCTTATGGTATTTATTTATTACTGCATATTAAAATTTTACTTAAAAATCGCAAACGTATTATTTGGATTTCCTTTATTACAATTACTTGTGTTCTATTAACTGCATTCTTCACATTTCCTATGTTAGAGCAACTAGCAGGTGGTAGTTATCGAATCAGTGATTATTTTGGTACAACATCCTTATCAGATTCCGCAATGAATTTTTGGGATATTTTTGACTTCAGAACTGATGATAGTAAATATCTCTGCGATTCATTAGGTCCTTTCTTGTTGTTTGTGCCTTTGTTTTACATCTTTACACGAAATAAAAATAAATTAATTACATTCTCTATCATTATTGGTTACCTTATGGTTATCATGACAACAAAATTATTTCCCTGGGAACATCTTAAGTTTCTAAGTTTTCTGCAATTTCCAACACGCTTACTAGTACCTGCTGCTAGTTTTTTAGCATTGGGTGCTGGATATACAATTGCTTATCTACCATTAAATAAACAATACAAACCATTCTTCAACAAAGTTATGTTGATTTTAGTTGTCATTATAGGTGTTTTGCAATTATTTGGTTACACACGAACACCTGGTATCATTACGCGATTAACTCAAGGTAATGAACTTGCGAATGATGAACAATTTTTAGGTTCTGTTGCTTGGTATAATTTATTAGAAGTTTCATCACCTGATTATTTACCAATTAAAACAAATGTAGACCATCGAATGCATGGAACAGTTGTCCTTACTAATAGTGAGGATCTCATTACCGTAAACAGTCCTTATGTAGGCTACAATAACTTTACATTTTCAATACCTGTTGTACGTGAAGGCACATACTATGTAGCACCTCTTACTTATTACAAAGGCTATTACGCAGAAATATATAAGAATGAACAACTTATCGAAAAAGTCAAAGCTTCCGCAGATCCTGAAACTGGATTAGTACGTATTGAACCATCACCAACTCAAGAAGATGATGCACATGTAACGATTCATGTCCTTTATCAAGGCACACTCATCCAAGTTATATCAGGATGGATTTCTGGTATTTCAGTCATTTTATATTTAATCTTTACGTCCATACAACAACTTAAAAAAACAAAGAAAATTAAATGAAAACGGTATCAAAAAATATAATTTAAAAATGAAAGCGATTACTTGTGATTTTTTTTAACTTTTGCTATTTACAAGCATATTTTCATGGTGTTATACTTCAATCGTTACAAAGTGAAAGTTTTCACAATAGGAGGAAATCATGGCAGTTAAGAAGTTAACTAAAAAGAGTACTAAAGCAACTACTGAAGTTAAGAAAGCTACACCTGTTCAAGAACCTGTAGGAAAAACAAACGTTCCTGAAGTCAATGAAAAAGTCGCAAAAGCATTAGTCGCTTTAGACAAATATGCAAATTACGACCAAGAAAAAATCGACTACATCGTAGCAAAATGTTCTGTTGCAGCATTAGACAAACATGGCGATTTAGCTAAGCTTGCAATTGAAGAAACAAAACGTGGTGTCTTTGAAGACAAAGCAACTAAAAATCTATTCGCTTGCGAATATGTAGTAAATCATATGCGTCACCTTAAAACTGTTGGAGTTATTTCTGAAGATGAAGTTCAAGGTTTAACTTACATTGCAGAACCAGTTGGTGTTGTTGCAGGTGTAACACCTGTTACTAACCCTACTTCAACTACAATCTTCAAATCATTAATCTCATTAAAAACTAGAAACCCAATTATCTTTGGATTCCATCCAAATGCACAAAACTGTTCAGCTGCAACAGCAAGAGTAATTTACGATGCTGCTATCGCTGCAGGTGCTCCTGAAGATTGTATCCAATGGATTGAATACCCTAGTATGGAAGCTACTAACGCATTAATGAACCATCCAGATGTTGCAACTATCTTAGCAACTGGTGGTAACGCAATGGTTAAAGCAGCTTACTCATGTGGTAAACCAGCATTAGGTGTTGGAGCTGGAAATGTTCCTGCATACATTGAAACAACAGCTAATTTAAAACAAGCAGTAAATGATATCTGTTTATCAAAAGCATTTGATAACGGTATGATTTGTGCATCTGAACAAGCTGTTATCATCGATAAAGAAATTTATGCTGATGCAATCGAATTATTCAAAAATTATAACGTTCACTTTGCAAGTAAAAAAGAAAAAGAATTATTAGAAAAATATATGTTCGGTGTAACTGCATATTCTAAAGATGTTGATGCAGCTCGCTTAAATCCTGTTGTAGTAGGACGTCCTGCTGCATGGATTGCAGAACAAGCAGGATTTACAATTGATCCAAAAACAAGCATCATCGCTGTTGAATGTAAAGAAGTAGGACCTAAAGAACCAATGACAAGAGAAAAATTATCACCAGTTCTTGCCTTCCTAACATCTGATTCAGTAGAAGATGGATTAAACAAATCAGAAGCAATGGTTATGTTCAATGGTATTGGACATAGTGCTGCAATTCATACTATGAACGCTGATTTAGCTAAACGCTTCGGTGAAAGAATTAAAGCATGTCGTATTATTTGGAATTCTCCAAGTACTTTCGGTGGTATTGGTAACGTTTATAACTCATTCATTCCTTCATTAACATTAGGATGTGGATCTTATGGACATAACTCAGTATCAGATAACGTTAGTGCAATCAACTTACTAAACATCAAGAAAATTGGTAAAAGGAGAAATAATATGCAATGGTTCAAAGTACCATCTAAAATCTACTTCGAAAGAGATTCTATTGAATACTTACACTCAATGCGTGATGTTGAAAGAGTATTCATTGTAACTGACCGTTCAATGGTTGATTTAGGTTATGTAACTCGTGTAACTGACCAATTAGAAGGCAGACGTAATAAAGTACAAGTTCAATTATTCTGTGATGTTGAACCAGATCCAAGTATTCAAACAGTTAAAAAAGGTTTAAGCCTAATGGAAGCATTTAAACCAGATACAATCATCGCTATTGGTGGTGGATCTAGTATGGATGCTGCAAAAGGTATGTGGTTATTCTATGAACAACCAGATGTAAACTTTGATGATTTAAAACAAAAATTCATGGATATTCGTAAACGTGCATTCCGTTATCCAGAATTAGGTAAGAAATCAAAATTAGTATGTATTCCTACTACTTCAGGTACAGGTTCAGAAGTTACTCCATTCGCTGTTATTACTGACCGTGAAGAAGGTAAAAAATATCCATTGGCTGACTACTCATTAACTCCAACTGTAGCAATCGTGGATCCAGCATTAACAATGTCATTACCTGCATCAATTACTGCTGATACTGGTATGGACGTATTAACTCATGCTACTGAAGCTTATGTATCAACACTTGCTAATGACTTCACTGATGGTCTTGCATTGCAAGCAATCAAAATGGTATTCGAATATTTACCAAGAGCTGTAGCTAATGGTAAGAATGACCCTGAAGCTCGTGAAAAAATGCATAATGCAGCTACTATCGCTGGTATGGCTTTCGCAAATGCATTCTTAGGTGTTAACCACTCAATCGCACATAAGATTGGTGCTGAATATCATGTTCCTCATGGACGTGCAAACGCAATCTTAATGCCACACGTAATTCGTTACAATGGTACTAAACCAGAAAAACCTGGTATCTGGCCTAAATACAATTACTACAAAGCAAATGAAAAATACGCTGATCTTGCAAAACTTCTTGGACTAAAATTCAAGACAGTTGAAGAAGGTGTTGAAGCATATGCAGCTGCTTGTGGTAACTTAGGTAAAGACTGTGGAATCAAGATGGCATTTAAAGATCAAGGTATCGATGAAAAAGTATTCAAAGAAAATCTTGAAAAGATTGCTTACCTTGCTTATGAAGACCAATGTTCACCTGCTAACCCTCGTGTACCAATGGTTGAAGATATCAAACAAATTATGCTTGAAGCATACAAAGGTTTCTAGAAATTAAGATTACAGCTTCAAAATAAAAAAGAACTCAACAAAAAAGATATTACTGATTTTCGAAAGTAATATCTTTTTTAGTACAAACATACACAAATCATCAAATTGAATCCGCTAAGGTCGTTTGTTTATTCAATACATCTGTTTCAATAATTCTTATCATCTTGGAAGGCTCTTCGAAACATGGACTATGCGCAGATTCTAAAAAAGTGTAAAAACCTACCAATGGAGCATGAATTTTTTTAGCATATTTTTTTGCAAGTTGATAAGATACTTGATAATCATATTTACCTTGAAAAATATAAACAGGAATTTCTAACTTCGGTACTGCAATCATGTAATCCTTGTTCGTGACTTCATCAAACAAAATATCCATCGATAACTTCATACCTTTCAAGTATTTTACTTTTTCTACCATTGTATATCGTTTTGTCCCCAAGATTATTTTTGAAATCTCAAACATTGATATTTTATTATGCATAACGCCAACTCCCAGTTTTGTCATACTTTTTGTTCTTGTCATAAGATAGGAGTTTGGTATTGGCTTACCTTCAACTAGTTCATATTTTTTTAACTTCCTTAAATTTTTCTTGTCATCTAATTTCTCAAAAGCAGTGCACATATACTCATATCCTAGTCTCTCCGAGAGATCTTGATTCGTTACTTGACCGATACCCATATAGGCTTCAAATACAAAGGGGTTTTGTTGAACTGTTAAAATTCCTAAAACAGAACCCCAAGAATGACCCATTAAGTAAATTTTATCTTTTTTAAATCGCTTTCTTAAATAAACTGTAACAGCTAATGTATCGTCAATTAATTGCTGAACATTTATCAAATTTTTATTCATCTTTGAGTCATAACTAATTCCACTACCTCTTTGTTCCCACCAACAAACTGTAAAAAGCTTATCCAATCCTGTTGGAAACTTTTCACACATTGCTATCATTGGTTGGCCTGGTCCTCCATGTAAGAATAAAAGAACTGGTTTACTTATGTCCTCTGTTTGTATGAACATTCCCTGATCAAGATCATTAATAGGTACCATTATTTTTTCATCAATTCTCATATTCAGTCTTCTCCCTTAAATTAAATTCATCAAACTCATTTTGTATCATACTCTTAAATACTTTCTTACTCATAAAAGTGAAGTATGCAAGTATACCCATAACTAAACAGCCAATGAACACGCCTTTTATTCCAATCCACAAAACGATTCCACTTACAATAAATGACATAATTGGAGTCGCTGCTTGACATGAAGCAATGAGAATTGCATTAACTCTTCCTAAAAAGTTAGGTGCTACGATTTTAACTAAGAGTATATTTGCGTAAGTATTCAATAAAGTAATTAGGACCCCTGATACTGAAAGTGATATAAATAGTAGTATCGCTGTCAAATAATCATTTGTGCTAATTCCACCGATAATTAATGGTGCTGCGTAAATAAAAATAAGTGCCAATCCGCCAATCTTTACAAGTTGATATTCATTCATTATCTCACTAATTTTTGGAAAAGCAATAGACCCAATAATACTACCAAATGCAAAACTTATTCCAATGATTGATATCATTTCATCTGATGAATGAAGTACTTCTTTTATTAATGGTATTTGAAATGCATTAAACGGTGTCATGATTGCGTTTAAGATTACTGCAAGTAGAATTATATAAATAATAATTTTACTCCCTTTTATAATGTTAATTCCCTCGTTAAAGTCAGTTAAAAAACTTGATTTCACATCGCTACGCCCAATCTGAATTGGTTTATAGTGTACAAAAATCATGACCAAACTACATCCAACAAACGCAATCATATCAATTACCAAAGCTGTTTGAATACCAAACAGTCCGATAATAAAACCAACACTACCCAGCCCTATAAGTTCAACCGTACTTTGCAACCCTTGATTCAAAGATACTCCATAGTCATAATCCTCAGGTTTTAATAAGTGAGGTAACATCGCTGATGATGTTGGTAATCGAAATGCTTCCGATGTTGAAATGACGAGTGTTGTAATGATTAAGTGAGTTACATTTATCCATCCTTGTGAATAACCAATTAGTACAAATCCAACACATGCAGCTCGAATGATGTCTGTAGAGATTAAAACAAATTTCTTATTGAGCTTATCAACAAAAACCCCAAGAAATGGTTGAAGCAAAATTGTAGGCAAACGATTGATTCCAAAAATTAATGCTGAATAGACTGGATTATTAGTAATTGCATATACTATCCAAATAAATGCAATGCTATCTAAACTATCCCCTAATCTATTTAATACATTGGCAAATGCATATGCAATAAAATTCTTTTGCTGAAGTAATTGCTTATAAGTTCTCTTTTCCATAATTTCCCTCGTTTCTTAGATGAATTTTAATGAATTTTACCCAGTTGCGACCACCTACTTTACTTTGAAAAGGCGCAACTATGAGTTTCAATTGCTAAGTTCACATAAGAAAACTTTACTTTTTGACTTACAACCCCATCTACAGGAAAAAATTATAATAAATTAGAATTACATCCTTAGACATTCAAATAATTTTATGATTATATTTAATTATAGATTAAGTCAAAAGGAGATATTAAAATGGATACAAATCTAGCATTTACCAAAAATTCTTCACCCTTTGTTAATCAAAGGTTACTTGACCATTCAAAAGTAATGGAACAAAAGATTTACCAAGTTGCAGGTAATGTTTATTCTGCTGTTGGTTTTGGATTACAAAATCCATTAATGATTGAGGGTGATGATGGTATCATCATCGTTGATCCAGGTGAATCTCTAGAATCATCGATTCACATCCACAATGAGTTTAGAAAGATTACAAATAAACCTGTTAAAGCTGTTATTATTACACACTTTCATCCAGACCATTGGGGAGGTATGAAAGCTTATGTTACACAGGAACAAGCTGATAAAAATGAAGTTATCGTCGTATCACATGAGAATTTCTTAAAGAATGTTTCTTCATCCAATGGCCAACTTGCAGATATTCGTATGGGTAGAGCCATTTGGATGTATGGATCAATTTTACCTAGTGGTGAACAAGGTGTCATCAATGAAGGTGCAGGACCTCTACTACAAAAAGGTACGATCCAAATGGTTACACCAAACACGACGATAAAGAATGGTGAAACACGTGATATGACAATCGCAGGTGTTCACTTAGAGATTTTCAATTGTCCAACTGAAACAGATGATCATCTATTAGTTTATATAAAAGATAGTCGATTACTTCATCTTGCGGATGCAGTTCAAGCTGAAGCATTTCCTAATTTATACACCGTTCGTGGACAAAGTAGAGATGCCGTTGTTTGGTATAGAGGTTTAGATAAAGCAAGATCTTACAATCCCGCTTATCTAACTGGTGCACATATGCGTCCTGTTGTTGGAAATGAAGAAAGTATGAAACTTCTTACTGATTATCGTGATGCCATTCAATATACACATGATCAAACAGTAAGATTAATTAATCATGGGTTAACACCTGATTACATCGTTGATGCATTAAAACAATTACCTCCACATTTGTACCAACAAGAACGTATTGGGGAATTCTATGGAACTTTCAAACAAGCAGTAAGAGCTATTTACGATACTTACATTGGTTGGTTTGATGGTAATCCAGCAAGTTTAAATACTTTGTCACCAAAAGATGAAGCAATTAAGATGGTTGAACTTTTAGGTGGCCGTGACGCCGTTTTAAAGGCATGTGAAGATGCTTTCAGTAAGAAAGAGTATCAATGGTGCGCTCAACTTGCAAACTATCCTATACGCGTTAAAAAAGACGATATGGAAATACGCAAAATTAAAGCCAAAGCAGTGAGAGAATTAGGCTATCTATCAGAAAACGCAACATGGCGTAACTGGTATTTAACTTGTGCCCTACAACTTGAAGGAGCATTTGATGCCATTGCCTCACAAGCTGGTCCAAATGGTGGATTCCCATCTTTCTCTAAAACAATTGTGGAATTACCAACAGAAGCAATGTTTGAATCATATAAATCAAAACTTAATGGACCAGAAAGTAATCAAGTTCATTTATTACTCAAATGTATTATTGATGAAACAAGAGAATCGTTTACATTAGAAATTAGAAAAGGTATTCTTGAGATTCATCAAAATTCAGATTTACCATGCGAAGAAACTATCATTGCATCAAAAGAAACTTTCGCAGAAATTATGGCAAAAGATATCACAATTCATGATGCAATTAAACAAGATAAAGTCATTGTAACAACACCACATTATGTTGAAACATTCTTCAACTATTTTGATGGATATACTTCATTTATACATATGCCTTTCACATTTGAGTAAACCTAAACATTAACTAATCCCTCCTTATGATAAAAGTAGGATACTCTTCACTTAGAGTATCCTACTTTTCATTTTGTATGATTTACTCTTTTCTTAAAGAGTAATTTAGTAAAGGTTGAAACAAAGATCGTTCCCAATGCCAATGCTCCGGCACTTGCAAATGTATCAATACCAGTCAACATGGCTTGATTTGAGTTACCTTGAATGATTTCAAGCATGGTATAGTACATTCCTTTTCCAGGTACTAAGATGATAAGTGCAATAATAAGAAAGACTGTAACCGGCATCTTTAATTTACGTGCACAAATTTCACCAAAAATACTGAAAATCATCGAAGAAATAAATAAGGAAACAATGTTGGTTGAACCCATCATCATTTGTAACTCATAACATACATAACCAATAGTTCCACCAATTGCCGCTGCAATTAGTGCTTTACCATGAACATTAAAGATAACACCAAATCCCAATGCCGCAAGAAATGCTCCAAAGATAGAAAATATCATTAAATCATACCTCCTAAGCTAATCCAAATTGTCATCGCAATACCACTTCCTAATGCCACTGCAATCGCAATTAATAATGCCTCGACACCACGTGCTGTACCACTAACCAAATCACCTGCAATTGAATCCCGTATGGCATTGGTAATTGCCAACCCTGGCACAAGTAACATAATTGTACTTATAATCACTGTATTACGATTTGCGATGAGATGTATTTGTTCAAAAATAAGTGCAGAAAGTGTAATAAAGATAGCACTCATTGAAATAGTAAAAAATGAATTTAACTCTTTTGCTTCAAATAATAGCGTACAGTATCTTACAATTACACCTAATATAAATGCACACAATGCATCGATCCATGTTCCTTTAAATAACAATGCAAATCCAAAGGTACAAATACCCGCAAACAACACATTGGTAAGTAAACTATATGTCTTTGTTTCTACTATATGATTCAATTGTGATTCAAATTGTTCAACATTCAGAATACGTGCATCTCTTGATAACTGATTAATCTTACCTATTCGATCTAAATTTGTACTACGCGTACTAATACGTGCTACTTGAGAATAGGTTGTCCCATCATAAATAGAACTTAACATAATCCCTGTTTGCGTACAAAAACAGTTTGTATCCACCATTTCATAGTTGTTACAAATTCTTACGATTGTATCTTCAACGCGATAAGTTTCCGCACCACTTTCAAGCAAAAGTGATCCGGCTTTTATCGCTAATTGTATTACCTTATTTGGATTCATCTTTTAGTTCCTCTGCCTTTAGTTCATTATACTCAATTTCTATCATTTCTAGAAACTCTTTTGTTTTTCCTTCAGTAATCAAGCGATGTGGACATATTTTTCCTGAGAAATCTTGATGAAATTTCACATCATCAATTGTTAAATCATAACTATCCATTAATACCGCTACTAACTTTGCAGTATTACTTAATGTTTGATTGTAATTCCCTGTTTGATTCACACACATTTCAATGCCAATCCCTGTCATGTTACCACCATCTTCAGTTTTCTTATCACCGGCATGCCATGCAACCTCATGATCTGGCAAATGATGATAGATCTCATGATCATCTACTGTATAATGCCAACTATTTACTTGCGATTGATCATTGTGTAAAAATGAGTTGTGATTTGATGAGGTCGCTGATGTCCCTCGATTATCTGTTTCATGGATGACTATCCACTTAATTTCTCGCTCAATTTGTGGTCTACGATCAGATTCAACTACTAAATAATCTGTAATTATTTCAACATCTTTAGCCCAGCTTAATCCTGCATCCTCTGTTGCGTAGATTCTTTTCTTTGGCTGATTCAAAAATAAAAATAAGCATCCTAAAATTCCCACTAGTACAATCAGTAGAGAAGTAATGCTTATTAAAACTTTTGTTTGCTTACTTAGTTTTTTTATCATGTTTTAATTATACACTAGAACATGTGTTCGATAAATATTTTCAAGCCAATAAAGACAAGAATAACTCCCCCTAAGAATAAAGATTTGGATTTAATGATTTCTCCAACCTTTTTGCCAAGTAATGCACCAAATAAACACATCGCAATGGTAACAAGTGTAATAATCATTGCTGAAGTATAAATTTGAATATCAAATAATGCAAAACTAATTCCTACCGCCATTGCATCAATACTCGTAGCTAACCCTTGTACAAGTAAGTCTTTCTTAGAAAATAGTTTACATCCATCACAAGATGCTTCTTCATGAAATGCATCCCAAATCATTTTGCCACCAATATATCCTAATAAGATTAATGCTATCCAATGATCTAGGTTTTGTATTAAATCTGAAAACTGTCTTCCTGCATAAAACCCCAGTATTGGCATGATACCTTGAAATAATCCAAAGGTAAGTGCTGCCAAAATCACATCTTTCTTTGTATAGTTTGAGTAAACCATACCATTTGTAATTGATACTGCGAAGGCATCCATTGATAACCCCAATGCTAATAAAAAAAGTGTAATGATATCCATTTTATCCTCCTACCAAAATAAAACCCATGTACCTAAAAATAAGATACATGAGTCTTGTTATTTAAGACAAACCAGATTTTTCAATCAGTATGTTGATTTGCCACATACATTGTATGCTAACTACTCCCTCACGAAGTCAATAAAGTATAACATAAATCTTTTTTTCTGACTACATTAATGGCGCAAAAAAGTTCAATACTGACCGAATTATTCGCTTAATAAGAATTTCGTTTTTACAATCCTCAATTGTAATTTCCATACAATCTTCTAATGTTTGTAAATAATCTTTCTTCATATCAAGTAGAGCTTTTGTATTGTACATCAACACACCACATTCATAGTGTAAATAGTAACTTCTATAATCCATATTAATCGTTCCACATATTCCCATAATATCATCTGAAACCATTGTCTTAGAATGAACAAAACCCGGGGAATATTCATAAATCTTCACACCCTCTCGAATGAGGGGTAAATAATTCGCCTGACTTACAAGGTGAACATACCATTTATCCGGAACATGAGGAGTCATAATACGTACATCTACTCCACTTTTTGCAGCCAACGTTAATGCCTTTTGCATTTCATATCCAATAACTAAATATGGTGTTTCAATATAAATGTATTTTTTTGCATTATTAATTAAATTCATATGTACATTAAGTCCCGCTTCTTCATGATCAGTTGGTGAATCACTAAACGGTTGAACATATCCCTCACTATTTTGAATATTGGTTTCTAATTTAAAATCAAGATAGTTTATTTTCTTTTGTTTCTTGACATAACCCCAGAATTGCAAGAACATAACTGTTAAACTCCAAACAGCTTCACCTTTTAACATAACTGCTGTATCTTTCCAATATCCAAATCGTACTACTTTGTTGATGTACTCATCCGCAAGATTAATACCTCCAACAAAACCTACTTGATTATCAATAACACAAATCTTACGGTGATCTCGATTGTTCATTTGTACAACCAATCTCGCTTTTAATGGATTGAACACGGCGCATTCAATTCCTTTTTCTTCTAAAGTCTTTTTATATTTTGCAGGCAATGTACTCACACATCCTGCATCATCATACATAACTCTAACTAAAACACCTTCTTTAACTTTTTGAACAAGAATATCCAGGATTGTATTCCAAAATACCCCTTCTTCTATAATGAAATATTCTATAAAAATAAAATGTTTTGCTTTCTTAAGTTCGACTATCATTGTTTCAAACTTTTCTTCACCCACTTTAAAGTATTCAACTGATGTATTACGATAGACAGGAAAATATGTATTCTTCCAAACATATTTAAATTGTTTATACGCTCCATAATTCAATCCTTCTACAAGCTCTAAAATCTCATTTTCTTGATTAATTAGTGGTAATGATTCTTGGATTGATGCTAACATATTTTTTTGTAATGCTTTTGGGACTTTCTTATCACCGAATAGTAAATAAAAAATACCACCAAAGATAGGCAGGATTAGTATCAAAATACACCATGCCAATTTAAATGATGGATTCCCTTGTTTATTGATTACATAAACAACCATGATGTAACTTAAGACAAGCAACACAAAGTTAACATTTCGATCAATCTCTCCCAGACGATATAATACAGTCATCATAAAAACAAGCTGTAATATGATTAATACTGCAACTGTAAATAACCGATTCGAGAGTAAACTTAAGATCTTCTTCATAATTCACCTACGTGCTTATTATAACAAAATCATCCAAAAGAGACTATAAATACTATTAAAACTAAGTAAATCTTAAGAAATAAAAAGCCCCTGAGGGCTTATAAGTAATAAAGATAGACACATTTTTGAAAATCACCTTGATTTCTTAACCAGTGACCTAAAGGAACTTCTGCAATTTCAACAAGTTCGCCATCCAATTTTTCACACGTTCTTCTTGATGGAAGATTATCTGGATTACATGTAATAATTAACTGATCCATTAAGTACTTATTACGTGCTAAATCAAACAGAATCATACATGCTTTATAGGCATAATGATTACCTCTAAATTCTTTTAATACACTATATCCAATATTACCAACTAAATATAATTCTTTATCCATTCCAATTCTCAAATCACAACGACCAACTTTCTTGTTCGTATCATGCAGTCGAATTTCATAACATACGGATGGTATATAATTATTTTCTTTGTTACCCTTGATTTGAAAGGATTCAACAAGATCAATTTCCCCATCAGTGTACCGCGGTTTATGAAATGGCCAAAACATAGTTTATAGAGCCTTGTCTAAAACTTCTTTAACTTGTTCAAGAGTTACAGTACCTTCATGTACCTTTACTTCATCAACATAGAAAGTAGGAACATAATAGTAATCATATTGATCTGCTATCTCAGGATTCTTATGTTCATCAATCATTTCGATTTCAACATTGCTATATTTATCCTCTTTTTTAAGTTCATCTAAAAGAGTCAATGCTTTCTTGCAATGTGGACAACCATCAAACATAAACATTTTAATTTTTTTCATAATTTCACCTCTAATTATATTTTAGCAGTATTCGACTACTTTGAGTATGGATATGATTCTATCTTTATTTTAGCATGAATTAACCGAAGAAAAAACTACGCAATTAACGTAGTTTATTTATCATATCCAAATAGATTTTTTTCAATTCATTTCTTTGTGTTTCATTCATGTCTTTACCTAAACTAATATCATAATCTTCAACCAAGCTTAAATGATCACCAACGATAACACCGTCTTTTACAACAAATACTTGTGGAACATAGAAGATTGGTTCTCCTTCTTCTTCAAGTAAATGATCTTTAATGTATTCAATTAATAGATTAGCATCTTCTTCACTATTTCCTTCACTACTTGTAACATCAACATAGTAAATATCTAATCCTTCTTGACGAGCAGCATTGTTTAATACAGGTACTGCTTGTTGACAGAATGGACAACCAACATATCCATAATAAACTATTCCTGAACCTTTTTCTTCAAATAAACGAATTGATTCTTTCAATGTGATTTCTTTGAATACATGTTTTGTATCTGTAAGCAAAGTGTAACCACTCATATCCGCATCTTTTTGTTCTAAATCCAAGATATTTAACGTTGAAACATCAATCTTTTCTTTATTTGATCCACCATTTTCTGCAGGTGTTGCTGAACAACCAAACAATAAGAATGCTGTTAAAACTAATGTGAGTATTTTCTTCATTTCATTACCTCTTTTCAACTATGATATTTTACCAAAATGATAACTTTTAAACAAGGGGAACACATAATTTTACACAATTAGAAATCTTCTAACTTCTCTATTTCTACATTGTCATAAATTGAATTAATTCTTTCTCTTATTTCTAAACTTTTTGAAAATCCAGTTGCATCTCCACAACTATTCGCAAATTTAAAGCATTCAATCGCTTTTGTTGTACGCAATGAACTCATAACAAACCCCGCAACCATTGCATCATTCATACCTACTGTATTGATACCATCGACCAGTGTTTCAGTTTGATTTGATTTGAAGATACCTTCACTGTTCGCAAGGATTGCACCATCTTTTAAACGAATCATTACATTTTTTGCACCTTCATGAACACAGACTTTAGCTGCTTTAATAATTTCATCCATTGAGTTGCATGGAAGTTTCGTAATTTCTGATAGTTCAGATAAACTCGGGTTAATAAGGTAAGGTTCAAACTTCAAACAACGACTTATTATATTGGGATTTGTATCCAATACAACACGTACTTTCTCATTTGAACACGCCTCTAACATATCTTCCACTTGATCCAGTATATAGTCTGGGCAATTACCTGAAAAAACTAAAATATCACTTTCATCTAAACGATCAACTTTCATGCGTAATTGTTCCATGCTTTTATCGGTAATATAAGGTCCTGCAGCATTTAAATCAATACTTTCTTCATCAGCTCTTATCTTCACATTGATTCGCGTATGGCCTTCAATATATGTAAAGCTAGGTTGAATGTATTCATATTTTTGTAATAGATTAATATAGAAATCCTTTGTGAATCCTCCAATAAATCCAAGTGCACGTGATGGTATCATTAGATTATTGAGTACGATAGAAACATTAATACCTTTTCCACCAGCTTCATAATATTCTAATTGACTACGGTTTGTCACTTCACTACTTAATTCATTCGAGAATTCCATATAATAATCCAATGATGGATTCAGTGTACATGTATAAATCATAACTATGCCTTACTCGCAACTAATTCCGCAATTTTCACAATCAATGAAACAGCTTGTTCCATTTCTTGGATACAACAATATTCATAACGTCCGTGATAGTTACCACCACCTGTGCCAAGATTTGGACAAGGTAATCCCTTAAATGTTAGTGTTGCACCATCAGTTCCTCCACGAACACTTTCCTTTTCAGGATTTAGTCCAAGTTGTTCTAATGCTTTTGTTGCATAATTTAATGGTTCTGGATTATCTTTTAATATTTCATACATGTTGCGATAGTCATCGTGAATAGATATTGAAACTAATTCTTGATGATAAAGTTTGTTGATGTATTCTTTTGCAAGTTCCATTGCCTCTTTTTGAAGTTCCAATTTATGCGCATCATGGTTACGCAAAATATACTGAAGATGAGCTTCTTCCACATCACCACTCATATCTGTCAAATGGTTGAACCCTTCTCTACCCTCTGTCGTTTCAGGTCGTGCATTCTTTGGAAACAATGCATGAAATTCATGAGCCACATTTAATGCATTAATCATCTTTCCTTTTGCTTCTCCTGGGTGAATACTAAATCCTTTAATATGTACTTCAACGCTTGAGGCATTGAATGTTTCATCTGCTATAATATGTACTTCTCCACCATCCATTGTGTAAGCAAATTTACAATTAAATCCTTCTACATCAAAATGATGAGCTCCGCGTCCCACTTCCTCATCTGGTGTAAATCCAATATGAATAGTACCGTGCTTAATTTCTGGGTGAGCAATCAAATATTCGCATGCTGTTAATATTTCAGCAATCCCCGCTTTATCATCAGCACCCAAAAGTGTGTTACCATCAGTAACAATTAAATCTTTTCCCTTTAGTTTTTCAAGCTGTGGAAAATCACTTACTTTCATCACTACTTCTGAATTTAATTGAATATCATTTCCATCGTAGTTTTCTACAATTCTTGGATTTACATTTTCTCCTGAAAAATCTGGTGCTGTATCCACGTGGGCAATAAAACCAATCGTATCTACTTCCTCTTCCATATTTGAAGGAAGTGTTCCATATAGATAACCCATATCATCTAACTTCACATCAATAAGACCTAAAGTTTCCATTTCTTCTTTTAATTGTTTTGAAAACTCCATTTGACAACTTGTTGTTGGTACTGTTTCACTATCTGGATTAGATTGTGTATTGATTTTACTATAACGAATTAAACGATCTTGTACTTTCATATTTTTTCTCCTCTAATATCTAATATTTTCTTCTTTTATTATGCAGTCTTCTACAATCATGTCCTCAAAAATAACATCAAATGAAGACTCTTTTGGGCTTGCCGCAAACATACCCACTTCAAACTTATCACCACGGAATTTCATATGAAAGATTCGCATTTGTTTATAATGAATACCATCAAATGAATTTTCTACAACGATATTCTCATTATAATGTGTCACACGAAACCACATAGTTTCAACTGCGCTACCAATTGAAGTAGTTGAACAATCACTGAATCCATGATAAGTCACTACCGTAGTTAATAATGAATGTTGCTCATCAATGTATTCAACACAAATTTTAAACCAGTTATCATCATTTGCGTAGATTACAAGACCTGCTTGATCATATTCCTTTTTAAAATGGTAATTTACTTTGCACGAAAAAGTGAAATTTTGTTCTATTTTAAATGTAATAGAATGTGCATTATTCTTAATTGTACCTAGTAAAGTACGTGACCATAAATCTGTGTAGGGCATAGTTTCAAAAATAATACGACTTCTTCCTACAACATAATTATTCGGTTTATTTTTCCATTGTAAGATGGATGTATCTAATTCTTTTCTCATCATACCCTCCATACGTCTATTATATAATAATTTATCATCACTTGTTAAAAAATTGATTAGAAAAAAGAAGTTCATTAAGAACTTCCCTTTAGTAGAGTTCAATTGAAACAATTTTCCCTAACTTTTTTAAGTTTTCAGCCATTTCTCGGATCAATTGAATTTTTGCATTGAGTGAAATTGTTGAATAGGCAATAGCTTTATGTGCAGGATTATCTGATCTTCCAACCATAAAAGTAATTTGACTACATTCTTGTAGATACAGTTTAACCATCGATAACGCCCCATCTTTACCTTTTGTTAATAAAAGTTCTTCTAGGTACTCTGGGCTTTCAACACAACGACCTAAGTATTTATTTACTTTTTGAAGTGTAAGAACACCTTCAGTTACCAAATCAATCCCATCAATATAAGCCATTGGTGGAACATCCGAAACTAAAGATACCAACTCTTCCATTTTTATTTCTTTTCCTGTAATCCTTGAAACTATATTACTTGTGGTTCCCCCACAACATACTTTTTTACCATTTGCGGATAATAACTTCGCCACAACCTTTGCATCATCTTCTTCACGAAGTGGTGGACCTACCATCACGCGTGTTTCTCTCGCTTCAAGTATTTTAGCACACGCAACTGTCGAATCATCTCCAGGTTTACCACCATACAAGTTGTTTACATTCGCCAATAAAATCTGAGCTATTTGTTTAGAACTGTCTTCATTCTTCGTATACGTCAACAAGAACTCTTGAACTTCTGGTAAATCCCATCCAAAATTCAGTGTTTGTCCGATACCTGCATGAATAATTCCATCCGAGAACATGACAAATACATCATCTTTTTCAACGGTAAAAGTACTGTCTGTAATCTTACGTTTCCCAATGATACGTACTTCACGATTCATTTCTACAAGTTGATTGTCGCGAATAAAGATTGTTGCCGGATTATCAAATTCAACAAGATGGGCAGTTCCATCATAGAATACTTGAAGTATTGTAAATGTTGAATATGCAATTCCACGCTCTTGGCATTCAGGTAAGGTTTGAGCCATCGTTTCTACTGCATCCTGAATACTTGCACCACTTGCTATCATTTCAGAAATAATCGTGCTTGTAAGCGTACTTAGAATATTAGCTTTAACACCACTTCCTAACCCATCCGCTAAAACCATGATAAAAGAATCTTCATTCCTTCTCACTTCAACTTTATCACCACAAAGCTCTTCATTCTTTTTATTTAAAGATTTGAAGAAACTTTCTACATGTACCTTGTTAATCATCTTCTTCCATCGCCTTTTTTAAACGAGTTAGCGCTACTTTAGATTTTGCCGTGGTTTCTCCTAGTAAACTAGCGATTTCTTGCACTGTACGCATTTGATCATCAATAACTTGTTGTGTAATTTCCACAGTTTGTTGGCGAATTTGTTTCATGACTCTTTCTTTTGTTTCTTCTACCGTTAAATCCATCAGAATAAGAACCACATAATCACCTTCATCTAATTTCATAATCGCATGATCAAATGTTCTATTGTATTGCGCATAATGAGCACGATGGTATTGCACTCTACGCACAGTATTAATTAATTCAATTAATTCGTTATCCGGTAATATACTACCTAGTGGTAATCCAATCACATTTACATTTTCTAAATCTAACATTAATTTTGCGGATGGATTGATTTCCAATATATTTCTATACTCATCTAATACAATGATTCCATTTGGTGTATTTTCAATAATTAAACTTGAAATGGATTCTGCATGTTCTAAAGCATTAGGTAAACAAATTTTTGGATCTGCTTTTCCATCAAGAACTGCAATTGCTTTATCTCGACATGTTTCATAACCACATGCTCCACAATTTAATTCTTTATCAACGTTTGTCTTACCCATCATATAAAGCATATCTTGTATTTCTTCTTCTGTGTGATGAGGTCTTTGAATATCTTCATTCTCCCATTTAACATTTAAAGGAATTTCATGCTTGTTTGCCATAATTTTCTTATTTTCATCTACACTATTTCGAATAACACTTTGTCCTAACCATTCATTGTGTTCACAATGAGTTAATAATGGTCCACCCATACAAGATTCATGACATGCACTCATCTCAAAGAAATAACCCTCTAACATATCATTGCGTATTGAATCCAGAACATGTTTAATTCGATCAACACCTTCTACATTTACTTTTTTATAGTTTTTCTCACGTGGTAATGTTTTTAAAATACCACCTGGTGTTGGATATAATCTTGCAATGCTTCCTTCAAAATCATCCCACTCTTCACCATCAAGGCATGTAAGTCCTATAAAATCAAAACAATCTGCCATACTGATAGTTGCATCAATCGCTTGATCAAATCGGATATCATCTTTTTCTTTTTGTTTTGCAATACATGGTGATAAGAAAACCACTTTCGCATCAGGATATCGATTCTTAATGTCTTTACCATGTGCAATCATTGGAGAAACTATAGGTGCCAATTGATCTACCAAATCACCATATTCCTTTTCAACCAATGAAACTACTGCAGGACAACATGTTGAAATAATATTCTTCATCTTTTTTTCTTCTAAAAGAAGACTGTAAGACTCGGATACAAGTTTTGCACCGATTGCCGTTTCCTCTATAGCAAAGAAGCCCTTTTCCAAAAGAGCTTTTTCTAATTGTTTAAATTTTGGCCAAATCGCTACAAAAGAAGGAGCGACACTTAAAATCACTTTCTCCTTTTGTTCTAACCATTTTTTTACTTTTAATAAATCACTGTTCACTTTTTTTGCACTATGTGGACATATTGCATAACACTTACCACATAAAATACATTCATTTTCAATTATTATAGGTTGATGATCAATATAAGTCATTGCTTTGGTTGGACATACTCTTACACAACGCAAACAGTTTCTACAGTTTGCTTCTTGTAGTCGAATGTATTGTGTCATGACAACAACGCTTGTACTTCTTCTTCAACAATGCTTTGAATATTGTGTAAACCAACACCTAACAATTGACGTCCATTGATTTTAATTCCTAATCCATGTCCACCTTGACAAGATTGCATACAGAAAGAACCTTTAATTTCTACCTTATCTTCCCAATCTTTGTCTTTTAAAAGTGTTTGAAGAATCGTTACTGCTTGATTGCTACCTTTTACATAGCATGCACTGCCAATACAAATTTCAATCGTGATCATACATATCCTCCTATTTACCACGGTGCATATCAACACCGTTAAAGTCAAATATTTCTAGTGTTTCTTGAATTTTCTTTCGATCATGAGTTAAATTTTCTTTATTCATTCTTCCCTTTGCAATCATTGCAGATTCAACAGTTCCAGGTCCTGCAATACAACCACCTGTACAGCACATACCTTCTAAGATATCTGCATCAAATTTGCCTGCTTTCATCATCAACAATTGTTTCTTACATTCGAAACAACCATCTGCATAGATTGCTTTGAATTCACCTTCGTTAGCTTCTTTCGCCGCTTGTACAACTGCTTTTGAAACGCCACCACCTTGAGCAAATCCTCTACCGAACACTGATGGGTAATCACTTGCATCAGGTTCTACTTCTTCACAATAAATATGTTGAGCTACAAACATTGCAGCTAACTCTTCAAATGTTAAAACATAATCAACAGCCGTAAACTCTTCCATAGCTTCTTGTTTTTTCGCAAGGCATGGTCCAATAAACACGATACCGTGATCTGGATGATCTTGCTTTAACTTTCTTGCCATTGCCATCATCGGTGATACTGTTGTTGATACGTTCTTCTCATATTGTTCTGGGAAGTGTATCTTTGCCATGTTCACAAATGCTGGGCAACAAGAAGTAGTTAACGGAATTTTATTTTCAATATGTTCTTGTAATTCTTGATTTTCATAATATGCTACTGCATCAGCTCCTATTGCAGCTTCAAAAACATCATCAAAACCAAGCATCTTAATACTTTTCTTGATTTGTGGCAATGTTGCTGTTTCAAATTGACCTTGAATTGCAGGTGCTATAATTGCATATGTAGGTGTTTTTAAACGTAATAATTGAATAACTGGTACAATCCATGAGATATCTTCAATTGCACCAAATGGACATGCTGCTTGGCAACCTCCACAATTAATACATTTCTTTTCATCAATAATCGCAATGTTATCTTCATCCCAACGAATCGCATCCACTGGACAATGTTGTGAACAAGGTCTTTCTGTTACTACGATTGCATTATATGGGCAGTTTCTCGCACATGCTCCACATTCTTTACATTTATCATAATTAATTTGAGCACGATCTTGCCCCATTGTAATAGCCCCAAAATTACATGATCCCATACAACTTTTAGCCATACATTTACGACAGTTATCCGTAATGTTAATTTTTTTGATTGTACATCCATCGCAAGCTGCTTCAATAACTTGAACAATTTGTCTTGGGTTGTAATTTGCTGCATCGTTTGCCATTTTCCCCATTGCCAAACGAGTTCTTTGTCTCAAGATTTCTCTTTCCTTATATACGCAACAACGAAAATCTGCTTTCGTTCCTGGTATTAATTTCTTTGTGTATGCTTGGACTTTTTCCTCCGATAAATCATCTTGAAAAGCTTCTTCTGCTATTTCTCTTAGTATATCGAACTTAAATTGTCTTGCATCGTGTTTAAATAATGACATGCTATCCTCCAATGTTAATGATTTCACAATAATAAAATACCATAAATAGTCACCAAACACAATGAAATGAAAAGAAGGAATCTCATTAATTTCAAGATCCCTTCCATTATTCGAAATTCTATTCTTCTTTGTCTCTTTACGTCTTTTTAGAAATTTATATATCTAAAGCTAGATGACTTTCAAAATAGCTTTCTAGTTCCCTATTTATATAGGTTCAGTCGATCAAAGTCATTTTCCACTTTTCCACTCTTTAACCACATGACTTTGAAGTAAATTAAATTATAAATCCAAAAATACAGTGTTCCATGAGTTTTTCTAAACTACTGAAAAACTCCACAATATTGTCCAGGTTCCATTTACTTTAACCTCCCCAGAGTTTCCTCTTTGAATCTTTTAGATTCAATCATTTATCATACAAGATAACTTCTTCTTGTACCTTCATTATACTGAATTACAGTAAAAAGTAAGGTCTATTTTTAATATTTTTTTTGATGTATAATATAGGAGTGGGAAAAATCAAAAGATTAGTCCTCTTTTTTTATGTCTTTTATAAAAGTTTCTAATTCATCCATTGTGGCTAAAGCATTTAATGCTCCTTCTTTTGTCGTTGTGTGTGCTGCATACATATTCGCAAATTCAAGATGTTGCATCATCTGTTTCTCATCAATGTCGTTTAGGCAACTTTCAAAAGAAAGCATTCGATATAAGAACGCTCCTATAAAACTATCACCTGCACCTGTTGTGTCCACTACATCTACGCATATACCTTGTGTATGTAGTTTATGGCCTGATTTAGTGTATAGTGTTGCACCATCTTTTCCTTCTGTATATAACACCATCTTACAACGATCTTGAAATAGTTGAGGCAATGCTTCTTCTATTTTTTTATGTCCTGTAATGAATTCAACTTCTTCGTCAGATAACTTTAAAATATCTGCATATGGAATAAAATCAAGTACTGTTTTACGTAATGCATCATGATCATCCCATAGTGATAATCGCAAGTTTGGATCAAATGAAACAAGTACACCTTTTTTTATTGCATCTTCAATTAATGCAAGATGAGCTTGTTTCATTTTTGATTCAACAAGCGAAACACTACAAAAATGAATGATTCCACATTCATCAATCGCATCAAATGGAATATCATCTTTTGAATAATCCAAGTCAGCTGCCGTTTTACGATAGAATTTAAAATCACGGTTTCCATCTTCACTTAACGCGACAAATGCAAGTGATGTATCCAACGTTTCACTACGTATTATGTATTGTGTATCGATGCCACATTGATCAAGGGTGCTTATAATATTATCTCCAAAAGCATCTTGTCCAAGTTTAGTAAGAACAAAACTTTCTCCGCCTAGTTTCGCAACCGTAGCCGCAACATTTGTCGGTGCTCCGCCTACTACTTGTCGAAAACTTGTTACATCTTTAAGACGTTTTCCTTTTTCATTTGGAATAAAATCGATTAACGCTTCGCCAATCGCACAACACTTCTTCATACCTATCTCCTTTTAACACTTGCACCTTCCAAGAAAACAAAAGGAATGCATTGTAAATGATTTACTTCTTTTCCATCAATACAATCTAATATTGTTGATGCTGCTACCTCACCTAGTTCTTTTGGATTAAATTGAATTGTTGTTGGTAATGGCTCTAACAAGTCCACTACATCATATCCTCCAAAAGCAATAACCGAGATGTCTTCTGGTATTTTATAACCATGATCTCTTATACACTTATATGCCGCAAGTAATTGACGTGTTGTTGAACAAAGAATACAATC
Organism: Anaerorhabdus sp.; assembly: GCF_036637135.1. Classification (GTDB taxonomy): domain Bacteria; phylum Bacillota_I; class Bacilli_A; order Erysipelotrichales; family Erysipelotrichaceae; genus Anaerorhabdus. The sequence goes on from NZ_JAVWNC010000001.1 coordinate 50,579, forward strand.
TGGTTTACGCTTTACCAATTCCTCATCAATCACTCGATACGACTTAATATTCCCAAAATCGCTTCGCACAACTTTTACATGTTCAACTCCATAATCTTTACATCCTGCAAGAATACCATTAAGACGTTCTACTCCAATAGCTACATCATCTGGTTCAACGCTCACACACAATACATTTTTGTTATTGAGTTTTCCTGCAACTTCTCCTGCTTTATATCCCGCAAGATAATCTTCATTAATTATCGAAATTTGATTCTCGAAATGTTGCGCTAAAAAAACAACGGGTATATCCAATGAATTAGCAATTTCAAAATGGCGATCACATATCTTTGTTGCATTCACTATGATACCATCTACATTCATTTTTCCAAGTCGCTCAATGTCCTTTAACTCTTCATCAATATCATGATTCGTATTCAAAATTAACGATGTATATCCTGCTTTTTTTAGTGATGCATCCAAACTCATCAATACCATTGATGTAACAGTTGAGTCCAAGCAAGGTGCTACAACACCAATAATATTACTCTTCTTTGCTTTTAGTCGTGCAAAAGCATTTGGTTCATAATTCACTTCATCGATAATTTCTTTAATCTTAATGCGAGTAGATTCCTTTACAGCACCGTCATTCAAATAGCGGGATACCGTACTCTTGGCTACTCCTGCTGCTTTTGCTATATCTTGAATTGTTAGATTCTTCTTCATAAGTTTCTCCTGCATTACTATTATAGCGAATTGATTGACACTTAACCAAGTAATTCCAACTTAAAACAAATAAATTTATAAGGAAACTGTTTTATAGTATTCTATTCTTCAATTAAACCCAAATTATAACTCAGTATATTTTAATTGTTTTATATTGCTTTACAACGAAGTAAGCATTCCAATCCTTTACTCTTCCAATAAATTGATGTTTAACTCATTTAATTCATAAAAAGTTGCATCACAATTTCCTATTATCCCAACTCGATTTTCTTCTAGTGAATATATTCTAGATGTTATTGATTTCTCGCCATCATTCACAAATATTTCTAAACATGAACGATCTAAATATAAATGTAAATTCTTACATGTATCGATCTTAAGTTTTCTTTGTGTTCTTCCATTACCAATATTTTCAATATTCAAACATAAAATATCATTTTTATAGGTTAAGGTAATATCTGATTTTAATGTGATTTCGAAGTCTTTTCCTTGAATATTTTGTATTTGTATTTCTAATAAGTCGGATGCAAATACAAATTCGTCGCGTTTATCTATGTGTTTCTCAATTTGATTTTTTCTTAATTGATTTAGTTCAGTAAGAGGTTGTTGAATTAGTTTACCATTTTTGTTGATTAATTGACGTGGAATTGTAAAGGCATGTTGCCATCCACAGTCTATGGTTTGTTGGTTATGGTAATCAGCATCCGGTATTCCCATCCACGCCAAGAATATCCTTCTTCCCTTATCATCTTGATATGTTTGCGATGCATAAATATCAAATCCAGCATCGAATTCTTCAAATTCTCCCAATGTATATGTCTTCTTTTTTAAATCTAATTCAATCGGAAAATATCCAAGTTGATATACATTTTGATATTTATATTCTTCACTTGGAACACCTTGTGGACATATAATTAAAAACTTTTGCCCATCAAGTTCAATACAATCAGGACATTCCCACATATAACCAAATCGTTGGTTCGTTTGAATTCTCATATGATATTTCCATTCAATTAAATCAGTTGAATGATAAAGAAGAACGAGACCGCAATCATGTACATCACGACCTCCCAATACCATGTAATAATCATCACCTTCTTGAAATACTTTTGGATCACGTATGTGTTTTGACATATCATTTGGATAATCATCATGATTTAATACAAGTTGTTTATCAGCAAATGTGTACCCATCTTTAGATACCAGATGCATTGTATTTTGTTCTCTACCCGATAAGATATAGTCATAGTCTTTATCAACATATTTTACATTACCTGTATAGTAATAATGAATTTCATCATTATGCACAAATGCGCTGCCACTATACACACCATCTTTGTCATAAACACAATCTGGATAAAGAAATGGTTCTTCTTCTTTAAAATGAATGAAATCTGTTGTTGTATAATGCCCCCAACATTTTAATCCCCATAAAGGAGTAAATGGTGTGTATTGGAAATACCAATGGTGAACACCTTTAAATTGGCAAAGACCATTTGGATCATTTACCCAACCACTTGGACCCATGACATGAAACCCAAGGCGAAAGGGATCATTTTTGATTTGTTCCTGTAGTTTTTTCTTTACATTTAGTTGATTCAAATAGTCTTGTCTTGTCATATTGTCTCCTCTAATTAAAAGTTAACCAAGTTGTTTCACTTTCGATAATTTTTACATTCATATTCTCTGTAATATCGGTTACAACAACTAAAATTTGAGTATCATAACCTTGTTTCCTAATTGCTTCAATATCCATTTTTAATAATGGTGTATTTGCTTTTACCTTTTGATCTTTTTGCACTAATACATCAAATCCTGAACCATTAAGTTCAACTGTATTAATACCACAATGAATTAGTAATCCAACACCATTGTCTAATCTTAAGCCAATCGCATGTTTTGTAGGAAATACAAATTCTACTGTTGCATCACATGGTGAAACAATTAACTCTTCTGTTGGTGTTATTACAAGTCCATCACCTAGTGATTTTGAACTAAATGTTGGATCATTTGCCTTTGTAATTGATTCTACTTTTCCTTTTGCAGGTAATACCATTTTGAAATTTGCCGCTGTGTCTTTTTGTAACTTACCGAAGATGATAGTGAGTACCATTGCAATCACTAAACCAATAATATGTGCAATGATGTAATTCATATAACCATTGTTACTTGGATCAACAATAGCGATTCCAGGAACTGCAGTAGTTCCAAATCCTAGTGATGCTAAATCAACAAAATAAACATATGCTCCTGCAACTGCTCCGCCAATACATCCAGCAATAAGTGGATAGCGATAACGAAGATTTACACCAAAGATTGCAGGTTCTGAGATACCAAATAATGTACTGATAAAACTTGGAATACAGAGCTCACGCATTTTTACATTTTGCCAATGTAATGCTAAATATCCTAGAACTGCACCTGCTTGTCCAATTAATGCAACTGACATGAGAGGGTTTAAGAAATTTCTTCCCGTACTTGTAATCAATTGAGATTCAACTGCTCCAAATATATGATGTAACCCGGTAATTACAATAATTTGTTGAAAACCTCCAAATAATGCGTAACCTAAGAACCCTAAATTTTCAGCCATCCAAATGAGCGATCCTGAAATACCATCCCCAAGCATACGACCAACAGGACCTACAACTGTAAATAATAAAAGTGTTGAGATAAATACAGTTAGCATTGGTGCCACAAGTAGCTTAATCACATCTGGAATACGTTTAATAAAGAACTTATCTAGATTCGCTACTACCCATCCCATCATTAATGCAATAATCACACCACCTTGAAATCCAATCATTTGAATTTGTAATCCAAATAAGTTCAATACTTCAGGATTAAATCCAGCAGTACCAATGCTATATGCATTTGCCAAACTACTATCCAACATGATTGCTCCAACAACTAAACCAAGAATTGGTCGTCCACCATAACGTTTTGTTGATGAATAACACACAGCCATAGGAAGAATTGCGAAGATTCCAGTTGACGCAAGACTTGCTAGTCGGTTCAAACTATATAAAGTAGGATTGTTTAAAACTACATCCCACTTTCCTAATACACCCGTTAATCCCATTAATAATGCTGCCGCAAGAATAGCAGGAATAATTTCGATAAATACATCAGACAGTGACTTAATTGCTTTTTGAATCGGATTTTGTTTTTGATTACTTTGTGTTTTTAAATTTTCTAACGTCATATTTTCTCGATGTACCTCTTTTGCAAATACTGCATATACATCATTGACCAATCCTGCTCCAAATATGATTTGAAGTTGATCTCCTGTAATAAATACTCCCTTTACAAGATCAACATTTTCTAATTTCTTTATATCGACAAGACTTGTATCATTTAAAACAATTCTTAATCGTGTAGCACAATGTGCAACTCCTTGTATGTTTTCTTCCCCACCTACAAGTACCGCTATTTCCTTTGATATTAATTGATATTTTTCTATCTTTTCCATATTTTCCTCCCAATTGGAACCGGTTCTACATTTTTAGTATAACTCTTATTTCGTTGTTGTCAACTCTTTTTGGAACCGGTTCTAATAATTCGTTAAAAAAAGAAGTGTTTCCACTTCTTACATGTCATCTGAAACTTTTGCGCTCATACGCATTTGTTGTTTTCTTTCGTTTGGTGTTAGGTATTTTTTACGAAGACGGATACTATCTGGCGTTAATTCCACAAGTTCATCATCATTAATAAATTCCAATGCTTCTTCTAATGATAAGATTTTTGCAGGAACAAGCTTCATCGCTTCATCAGCACCAGAAGAACGTACTGCAGTCATTTTCTTATTCTTAATTGGATTTACATCCATATCTAAATCTTTAGAAGCTCGTCCGATAATCATTCCTTCATATACTTCTGTTTGTGGAGTAATGAATAATTGACCTCGTTCTTGAATATTCCATAATGCATAAGTCATAGCACCACCAGCTTCAGTTGAAACTAGAGCACCATTTGTACGTTGTGGAATATCACCTTTATGAGGTTCATACCCAGCTAAACGTCTTACCATTGTTCCCTCACCACGAGTATCATTGATGAATTCTGAACGATATCCTAATAAACCACGAGTAGGCACCATATATTCAACACGTGAATAAGTTCCCTCTTCAACGATATTAACCATCATACCTTTACGTAAATTAAGTTTAGAAATAACAGATCCTGAGTATTCTGTAGGAACACTACATACTACTTCTTCAATTGGTTCTAAAACTTGTCCATTTTCTCTATGGAAAATAACTTCAGGCTTACTTACTGCAATTTCATATCCTTCTCTTCTCATATTTTCTAATAAAATAGATAAGTGAAGTTCTCCTCTACCGCTTACTTTAAAACTATCTGTAGTTCCAGTATCTTCTACTTTAAGCCCAACGTTAACTTCAAGTTCGCGTTCAAGTCTTTCTTTAATATTTCTTGATGTAATATATTTACCACTCTTACCTGCAAATGGTGAACTATTAACCATAAAGTTCATTGATAATGTAGGCTCTTCAATTTTAATCAATGGCATTGGATTAATTGCATCTGTATCACAAAGAGTTTCTCCAATTCCAATATCAGAAATACCTGCAAACATTACAATTTCTCCACATTGTGCTTCAGGAACTGCAACTCTACTTAAACCTCTATAAACGAATACTTGGTTTACTTTGCATCTCTTTACTTTGCCTTCTTCATCACATACAACAACTTGGCTTGCTTCTTTAAGTGTACCTGAGTAAACACGACCAATTCCAAGACGTCCAATATAATCATCATAAGCTAATGCTGAAACTTGCATTTGTAAAGGTTCATCAATGCGATTAGGGAATGGTTGGCAATGACTTAAGATTGTTTCAAATAAAGGTGCAATATCTGTATTTGTATCTTCTAAGTTTTTACGTACGATACCTTCTCTTGCAATACCATAAAGAATTGGGAAATCCAATTGTTCATCAGTTGCATGTAAATCGATGAATAGATCATATACTAAGTCGATAACTTCAACAGGTCTAGCATCTCTTTTATCAACTTTATTAATTAATAAGATTGGTTTTAAACCGGCTTCTAAGCTTTTTTGTAATACGAAACGTGTTTGAGGCATTGGCCCCTCAGCAGAGTCAACTAACAGAATTACTGTATCTACTGTTTTGATAATACGTTCTACTTCACTAGAAAAGTCCGCATGCCCTGGAGTATCTACGATGTTTATTTTATAGTCCTTATAATTTACTGAACAGTTTTTAGAGTAAATTGTTATTCCACGTTCTCTTTCAATGTCATTACTATCCATGACACAATCAACAACTTCTTCATTGTCTCTGAAAACATGACTTTGACCTAAGAAAGCATCAACAAGTGTTGATTTACCAGCATCAACGTGGGCAATTACTGCTATATTTAATATTTTTTGATAATCCATATTTGTACCTCGTTCTCTATAACCTAGTAATTATAATCTTCTATGAGCCAAAACACAAGGTAAACCGTATTTCAGTTTAATATTAAGATAAATGCAACATTGTATTATTAGTTTAATTAACAGATTATTTTTTGAGTTTAGTCCTATCTTTAGTAAAAACGATATATTCAATAAAAAACTTGGATATCAAGAAATTGACCTCTTAAAAGTCACTCTAAATCCAAGTTTATTTATGCTTACTTCTTTCAATACATCAAATATTGTTTCAATTTTTTTCAGCATCTAAATCATGACTACTTACTGGATTATTTAAATCCAAAGAATTAAACCACTCCATTTCATCTTTCCATTGTGCCGATTCACCATTTTTGAAAGGATCCCTTGGATCTACAAAATGAGTTCTAAAATCATCATAATAATGATGTGATAAACCATATTTACCTGCAAACTTCCAATCAAAATGATTTGTTCCATATTCAAATCCCTGAATTGTAAATTCATACTCTTTTAAATCACCCCATGGATTTGTATACCATCGATTACCACCATCAATTCTCCCTGTTTGATTATCACCATAAACCAATCCTGTTTTTTGATCTAGGAATACTTGAGGCAATGCAATATATTCACCATTGTTAATCAAAGGAATTTGAATGACTCCATTCATCATGTATTGATCAATGAAAGGTTTACCACCTTCTTCAAATTGAGCCATTGTATTATTCATTTCTAGCATGTTATCCAATGTTCCATCATCTTTTACTATACCTTGTTTACACTCGAAGTTTTCAATAACACGACACTCATTTTGGTATTGAAATTTTACATCAATATCAACCCCTGATCCACTCATAACCATTTGTTGTCCTTGATACAAAGTTAATATGAGCTTTTCTTTATACAGATGCTCATTCTTATCTACTCCAACACTATTCGCAACTATGCCTTCAAACTCGATTAACCCTTGATTACTTTCTTTATACTCCTGCGTTTTTTCAAAAGCTTTAAGTTCAATCGTATCATTATTGAAAGTAAACATCAGTTGAGATTCTTTATCTTCTGTAGGAATATAGGGTTGAATAATTTCAATTTCATTGTCTTGTATTCTATGTTTCGATATTAAATTATGATCAACATAGAAGGAAAATTCCTCGGGATTTTCTTTACACCCTTTACATTCCAGCTTTATATAAACATTAGTTTCTTCATTTTTATCATAACTTGGCGCTATGATATTTTGTACATTGATTCCCATATTATCCACTACAATAACATCTGAATCCACTTGATTTGTATTACCTACTTGATCTTCTACATAAGCACGAATAATTATTTCACCGGGTTGCGTAAGAATAATCTTTTCTTTTTGATTAATCAACCAACTATCGTTTGACGAAAATGTTTTTCCACCATCTGTTGATATCTCATATTTCCAGCGTTTAATTCCTGAATGATAATCAATTGGTGTAATCATCACTTCTGGATATTTATCATCCTCTTGTACTACATCAAATTCGACTTTGGGTTTCTCTGCATCTATCAAAAATAAATTTGATGTTTTCTTAATTAGATTTCCAGCTAAGTCATACAAAATCGCTTGTATTCTCCATCTGCCCGTTTCTTTAAAATCAAATGTTTCCACTTCCTCCTGACCCAATCGAATGAATTTATTTGTATTACTATCTTCATTAATCAAATAATACTCTACTTTTTCAATCGCTCTTAATTCTAGTGGAATTACTTCTTTGTAATTTTTAACCTGGACATCGAAGACATTTGTTCTCTCATTTGCACTATGTCCATAATGTTTATAACAAGGTGAAATTGACATACCTGTAACATGATTACACCATGCCTTGTTATACTCTAATGCCCCTACATAATCTACTTGCATAGAAGGAGCCCAATACATAGGTATCGCTACATACTGAACACCTCTTTTCGAGTCGGTCATGATATATTCAAACTGTGTATCTTTATCCGCATAGGATCTAAATTCAACATACGGAATCTCTCCGCTAATATTCCATCCTTTTATTTTCTTTGCGTTTTCACCAATCATCACAATATCACTTGGTATGACGTATGCGGTATTCTTCCTTCCCTTTCCCCAATCATAAATGAAACTTTGTGACTCCATTACAGGTGTGTAATCACTTACCAAGGATATAGCTGGACTAAAAACAGTATGATCTTCTTTCACCCACGAACCTGAACCATCTTTGTCAAAAGTTCCTCTGTCTGTACACGCAATTACTTTCTTTGTTTCTACACCATCAATCTTTTCTCTAGTCCATCCAACAGTTTCATATATTTCATAATCCAGTATTTGAAAGAAAGACAATGTATACTCATTATTTGTTCCATCAAATAGAATTACAATATCATCAATTTCTTTCATTCCTAAATCAAGAGTTATAAAATCATTGTCTTGTGTTATATAAATTGGACTCCCTTCAACATCCAATTGCCCTTGATTGATGAATTTTGGATATCCATTAATATAAACCCTCTTATTAACTGGTTGATTTGTTTTAATATCATTCGCAACAATCTTGAATCTTATCTTTCCAACTTTGATGGATTTCCCAAAGCTAATTCGAAAGTAATTGGGATTTTTACGATCTCCATTTGATTGCGTAGTATAACTACTTAACCCATAAAAAGAACTCGAATCAATACTTTTAGGCTCTGAATGCGTACCAAATACATTTTGTCTAAAAGAGACAGATTTCGAGTTAATATTCATTACTTCATCCTTCGAAAAATCAACATCAAAAAAATCAAAATAGGTTACCCATTCTTTTTGTGCATAATAAATGATTTCATTACATTCTGCCATCACATTTTGAATGAATATTGATCCATTTAATACGAACAAAATAACAAACAAGATTTTTTTAATAAATAACCCTCCTTGTCTTTTTACTAACACGAATATCAATTGGTATATTTAAAATCGATATCTTTGATTCCTTATTACAATCTACTGTATATGTATAAAAATTATTTATCTTTTCTTTTCCAAATGTGCAAATTAACTTTGGAACTTTTTTAAGTTCATCTTGTATTACATCATTAGCGCCATTTTGACTTGTCACACCCTCATGCACTTCAATGACTTCAACCAAGTAAGAAGCAATTGAATTCGCTTGTCGATACAACATCGCTAAACCAAGTAATTGAGGAAATAAAAATAGAAAAACAGAAGATACCACAATGATGCCATAAATTTGAATTGATGATTTCATGATAAGAACTCTCCTATGTTGATTGCAGAGAAAGAAGCAATTAATACAATTCCTACCCAAATAAAACTAACCCATGGTATTAGTGCTTGTTTATCAAGTATTTTATTAAATTCATCTTTTCTAGCATTTAATACTTTCTCATTTGTTATTTTCATTAATGATAAAATCATTTTTTCTTTGCTTGTGGAAGCAATTGAAATATTATATAAAGTTTTGACTATTCGATTTAAGCCACTTACTTGTCTAAATTTATCGTTAAACTCCAAATAGGGTATTAAACCTTTCTTTTTTCCTTCATGAATATCTTGTACCCAAATTGATATATCATTCCTAAAAAGTTCAGGTGCATTTTGTATAGATTTATTTAGTGCCACTGGTACAGTATTATTTTGTATTAATATGCACAAATGATTAAGGTAAAAAGGAAATTGTTGATCTGCTTCCATTAGTTTTCTTTCGTATTTCTTCTTTAACAACACATATTGCAACTTATAAAATAAAATTGCTGAAATAAAACTTAATAAAAGATAACGATAATCTAATTGTTCAAAGAAGATTAAAACAATCAGAAAAAACACTACAATGCTTTGCTTAACTCTTTTATGAAATTCATGTTTGTTATCTATATAACCTAGATGACCCAAAAGAAATTCATAATCTTTTTCAATAAAAAAGCTAGAATATATTTTCATGTTTTCATTTATATGATAATCATCAAATATCCACATATAAATCATTAAAATATAAAATAAAAAAAATACTGGAATAAAATAATTCATATAACTCCTATTCTAAAACAAGTGTTTTATAACACCATTGTTCATATAAAATCACCGTGACTAAATTCAATACATAATAAGAAAATAGTATAAATAACATGAATCCATTCTTTGCACTGCTTTGCATTGATATAAAATTAGTTAAACTATATACTCCAAACGCATTTAACCCAATGATGATATAGAACAAAGTAGTATTTGTTTTACGTTTCGCTATAAACTCATTGTATGCTAGTTCATAGTTCTCAATGTTTGCGTAAAGATAATCAATTAATCCTTGTTCAAGATGCCCATACATCGCTTTATGCCTTAATAAAATATGTGCATTAATTACAATTGAATAATGATATTTTTCCTCAAGTATCGTCAATGCACTTTGAATATCTGTAGTCTTTGCAATATAGTTATTAATTTCAATAAGATCTAATTTTAAAGGTTCATTCATACTATCTTCACATTCTCTCAATATATCAACGACAGTTCTATCTTCTCTTAAAAGTATGAGTAAAGATTGTGTATAAATGAATACAGATACTAACAGTGTTTGCTTATGAGCTTGTTTATTTCTTAAAAAAAATAGATACGGTAATGTTATTAAATATAAACTACTAACACTTATTGTTATTAGTATATTTTGAGTTGTTGAATATACAAGTGTAACTATTCCTATAAACAAGATAAATGCGTATTTAATCATTTGTAATTTAATGGATTTACCTTCGTCATTTTCAGTTATTTGTACATATTGACCTAACTTTTGAATTAACTGGTTCTTTAAAATATCCACCTCTATCTTTTGGGTTATTTCAATATTTACAACAAATAATAGTAATAATGTTACAAAAAGAAGACCTGTCATTTTTGTTCCTCTAAACACTTCATGATTTGTTTTGTTAATTGATTGGATAACATTTGTTTCATTTTTCTATTATTGTATACTTCAATCAAACTACATGTATCACTCATTGCGTCATAACAAAACTCATGAATACAATTTACTTTCCTTTTTATCCCTTCTTTTGTTTCTATTTTCTCCATATGAACAACTAAATCAAATAAGCTATAAACACGCTTCTTCAACGAATCATAAGTTTCATTATCATTTCGTATCATTTGACGAATGCGGGATGGCACATTTTCCGCTGACTTCGCATGCATCGTAGTCATAACACAATGTCCTGTAGATATTGCATCAATCAAATCCTTTACCTCTTCACCTCTGGCTTCTTGCAAGAGGATACGCTGAACATTCAATCGTAATGTCATGGCAATGATATTTGAATATGAAAAATTCTGACGTATTCTAAAAGCTGTGCAAGATAATTCTGGTGCAATGTTTTTTACATTGAACTCCATGGAATCTTCTATTGTTACGATAACTTCATTTTTAGGTATATATGGAATTAAGAATTTAAGTATTTCTGTTTTACCTGAACCAGTTTCTCCAATAACTAAAATATTTGCTTTCCCTTTAACCGCAAGAATAAGTAAATCTAACCCTTTCTTTGATATAACTTCATCTTCTATTAATTTTTCATAAGACAAGAAAGGTTTCTTTCGAACTTTACGAATAACTAACGTTGTTCCTTCATTTGATAAATATGAATGTACGCAACCCACTCGATAGTCTTCTTGATCTTTTTGTATATCTCCTTCTAAACTTGGATTTGATGGATTGAATTCTTTTTGCATCTTATTGGCAATTTGATTCGCAATGCGTTCTACTTCTCCTTCTTGTATCAATAAATTCGATTTAAAATGTCCTTTGCAATTTGATGTAATCCATATTTCATTACCATTCTTACAAGCTACATCTGTCACATCTTCTTGTTCAAGGAATTCTTGAAGAATACCAAAATTGATTTCATCAAAACATCTCTCATTCATTTTGTGTTTCCTCGTTCATCGCGATAAGTGTTACATCTAATGAATTACCTAAAATAATATTTCTAATTTTGTAATAATCATAATAATCAGTAGATTTACTTTGACTAATGTTGTCATAAGAAATAACTGGTGTCACACTCCCCATCGCTTTTGCGACTCCAACCAAGTGTGCATCTTCCTTAGACAAAGCTACAACCAAAACATTTGATTCAAGTGTTGAATTACTTTCTATCGAATTACCTTCCTTATCCTTTACCGCTATTACTCTTGCGTTCTTTACTATTTCACCATGTACAATTGCTTGTGTATAGGAATTATCATTTATATTCACTTTGCCTAAGAAATATAAATCTATCATATGTCCTACTAAAATAGAATTTGCATAAGATGTCTTCATATCAACATCAATTGATATTGCAACTTCACCTTCTTGTAGGGAGAATAAATTTGCATCATTCATATTCTCTTTATCCGCTAGTAAATCTACATAAAACAACGAATTGGTAGATACAGATTGATAAGGTTTAACATATTTACCTAAGACTTCTTCTTTTGACAAATAAACACTATCCAAGGTTATACATTTTGGTACCTCAATTAGTTTAATATCGTCTTCTGTAATAATCGTCCTAGCTCCCATTGATTTAGCCGCAACAGGAATCAAGATGAGATCACTAATATCATCAATTGTTTGTTGATAGGAGAATATACAAAGAATTCCAAAAATAATTGTAATAAATAAACTCACAATATTTTTATGACGTTTTAAAAATTTTTTATTATCTTTCGTTTTCATCCATTACCTCTCTCTTCAATTAACACAACATTTGTATAATCAAGTTCGAGATCATCTTCACTCATATTGAGTGAAGAATAACCACGAACTCGTATTGCAATTGCTGGTGGAGTTTCATGTATACCAATGAAATCGAGTTTGTAATAGAACTTGTTATTTTTGTTCTCGTTAAATTTTTGAATCCAGTTTTCCATTGTTTGCGTTGCTTGTATTGAATACTTACCATTCACAAATAAATCACCAAGGTTCAAATTATCTTGAATTGCAGATAATTGTGTTGTTCTCGTTGTCTCAAAAATATCATCTTCAAGAAAAATTCGTGTATTCAAATTTAAAAGTAGAAACAACCCAATACACCCAAAAATAACAATGCCATATATTTTGATTACTCCACCCATTCAATCACTCCTTATTCACCGATATTCGCTATTTTGTCTAATTGTTGCGTGATATTCTCATTGATTTTACCAACAAACCCACTTTTCAAATTCAAAATAAGTGCTCCAATTAAAACAATCGACAGAATGAATCCTCCATATTCTTGTAGTATCTCTTTCATTTGCATTCTCCCTTCTAGATTTGCTCACTTAGTATTACGATCAAATCGCAAATTGTCCTAAAAAAAATATCCTTAATTTTTTAAGGATATCTATTTATGATTCTAATGATTTTAAATCTTCGTCTGAAATCATATGATGAAAGAATTTCTTAGAGCATATTGTAAATACTGCAACAATGGCAATACATCCTGAAATAATGAAGATGTACTGAGTCGATAAATAGAGAACTGCAATACTTGTGATGAACGCAGTTACCGGCGTAGCTGCTACTGATACGGCATGAGTAATTGATTGAACACGCCCTAAATATTCCCGCTTCACTTTTTGCATTACCATTACACTCAAATATGTATTGATTAAACCAATTTCAAATCCGATGATTGTACCAATAACACCGGTTAGGATGTACTTCAACCATTCAACTTCAACATATTGTCCAATAACCACTGGTCCTAAATACATTAATACCAATGCAATTCCTGCTTGTTTTACAAACTGCGGTCCTGAGAAGTATTTATTTGCAAACGGAAACATCAATGAACCAAAGATACCACCAAATGCAAAACTTGCTCCAACCACCGATAACATGATCTCCCCTGATTTTAAAATTTCACTTACAAGTGGTGCTTGAAGAGAATTAAATGGTGATGTAATTGCATTTAAAAATAATGCAAGAATCAAGAAATATACAATTATTGAATTTCCTTTCACAAATTGAAATCCATCTTTTAATTGTGTGAAATAAGATTCCTCTTTTTGATTATTTTTTTCCAAAGGTTTTAGTTTAATAAATAGAAAGATAAATGCACATAAGAAGAATGTAATCATATCAATAAAGACAGCACTTACTACACCAAATAAACCAATTATTAAACCTGAACTTGCTAAACCAATCAATTCTACTGTACTTCCTAATCCCTGATTTAATGAAATACCATATTCATAATCTTCAGCATCAATTAATTGAGGAATCATGGATGATGAAGCTGGCATTCTAAATGCTTCTGCAGTCGATATTAATAATGTAGCAGCTAACAAATGCCATTCCGTTAGCCAACCCCCTAATACACCTAATGCAATAAATAATACTGTAAATCCTCTAATACAATCTGTAATAATAACAATCCATTTCTTATTAAATCGATCTGCCAATACACCAACAAATGGTTGAAGGAATATTGTAGGCAAACGATTTACACCAAAGATCAATGCTGACCAAAATGCATTCCCCGTAATCGCATAAACAATCCACGTAAACGCAATACTATCCAATGAATCTCCAAATCGATTAATGATATTTGCTACCATATAAGCAACAAAGGATTTCCTTTGAAATATTTTCTTATATCCTTTTTTCTCCATATAGGTTCCCCATTTCTTACTTTAATCTTATGGTAGCGAGGTAGTTGATACTAGCAAGTCCGCTTTGAAAAGGTGCAACTATTAGTTTCTTTCATTTATTTATAATGCATTTATCATACAGTTATCAAGAAACATCTGATTTATCTAATAATTCTATAGAAACTATTTTATCTTTTTTACTTTTGGTTTAGGTAATGCTGTTACTGGTTCTAAGATATCTATGACATCTTTGCTTAAATCGCCATTATCAATATTTAAAATATAGTGCTCTTTTGCACCCTTATAAGGTACTCCCAAGGAAGCATCACTCATGATTTTATCAACACATTCTAGTTTTTTTACGTAAACTGTATTATCACACACAAGTAAAATCGGTTTGTTATTGACATAAACCATATATTCGCCAAACATTTTTCGATACCGAATATCTCCTGTTCCACGTATTTGGTCACAAACATATTCAATAAAATCGACTGAAGTTGCCATTTATTTATCTCCTTCTCTTACTACTTACGGTAGCGATACATACATATTCCTGCAGCAATCGCAACATTTAACGAATCAAATTCATTAATTTCAATCTTATAGTTCGCATCCATTTTAGCCAATAAATCAGGTCTAATTCCCTGACCTTCATTACCAAATACAAGTGCTACTTTTTCATAATCTTTCGCATCTGCAAAAGGAATTGCATTGTCTAACGCTGTACCAAAAACATGAAATTGATCCTTCTTTAACTCAACACACATTTCGTTAAGTTCAACTCTTTTAACTGGCAAATGAAACAAAGCACCTTGCGTTGAACGAATCGTTTTATCATTATAAATATCTACGCAATCACATGAGCAGTATATCGCATCAAAGTTGAATGAATGAGCAGTTCGAATGATTGTTCCCATATTTCCCGGGTCCTGTACATTATCTAATAAAATACATCGTCTTACTTCCTTGATTTCTTTATTCAAGAAATGACATATCGCAATGTAATTTGAACTTGAAACATTTTGACTTATTTTACTCATGACATTCTTACTACATTCCTCAATGTTTTCATAGTTAAAAGGATTCATACATCCTTCCTCAATTAATAGTAAATCAACACAATTTTCTTTCAAAGCTTCTTGAATTAAGTGTTCCCCTTCGATTAAGAATTGTCCTACTTCATCTCTGCCTTTTTTCGTATGAAGTTTTACCCATTGTTTAACTCTTTCATTTTGAACTGATTGTATACTCATGACATAATCTCCAATGTAGTTATTTTACATGATTTTTGTATTGAAAACAATTTATCATGTATAATGATTTCAATAAATAGGAGAATATGATGGAAATAAGAGAGTACTTACCCGATGATTGTGAATATATCGTTCAACTTTTTAAAGATACTGTTAGAACAATAAATTCAAAAGATTATGATGAAAAACAAATTGATGCTTGGCTTTCAAATTCAAGAACACCACAAGCATGGAATGAAATTCTTTCTTCCCACCATACCTTTGTTGCCATTATTAATAATGCAATCGTTGGATTTGCAGACATCGATGATACTGGTTATTTAGACCATTTGTTTGTGTCAAAAGATTATCAACATCAAGGTATAGCAACACAACTTTGTAATAAAGTTGAAAATCTAGGATTATCAACCCTTATTACAACTGATGCTTCAATTACTGCAAAACCTTTCTTTATGAAACGAGGATATCAAATAATCCAGGAACAACAAGTTCTTCGAGGTGGAGTTTACTTAACCAATTTTAAAATGAATAAGAAACTGGAATCTTTAACATGAAGGTTCTATTAATTTAGTTTTGTTTTACGGATATTTCCTTTTACTTCTTTTCCTAACTCACAGAAGAAAAAAAAGAAGACCCCTGTTAATCCAGGAATCATCTTTTTTAATTTCAGTTAAATACGATATAAGCGATCAATATATGCTTTTTCTAAATTTTCGTTATATTCTCTACCGCCATCAACGTTTTGAGATTGATAAATAGGTGCTTTAATTCCTCTTGCACTTAATACATTTACTGCTTCAAGGGTAACTGCTTGTAATAACACTGATGTTGTCACAGTAGACATTCCACAAACCTTAGTTTCTAAACCTTCTACATCAATTGTTGAGTCACCAACAATAATCTTATTATCTAATACAATATCTGCAATTTCATACAAGTTTTTACCACAACTATGTTTAGATTTTAATGTCTTACTTGCTTCTAAAGCTGTAACCGCTACAACTGTTGCACCTTTTTGCTTAGCTCCAAGAGCAATCTCAATTGGCAATGGATTTCTGCCTGAGTTTGAAATAATGACAACAACATCATTTTCTCTAACATCAACTTTTTTCATGAATGATGTCCCAACTCCTTCAATACTTTCATAAGCTCCACCAGCCGGTTCTTTAATGTTTTTTGTAGGAATAAATCCACCTGCACGATGCGTTAATTCTAGTGCCCCAGCATTAGAATGCCCTGCTCCAAAGGCTTGAATAATACCTCCATTTTGGATACAATCCGCAAATGCTACCGCAACTTTTTGGATGTTCTCCTTTTCTTCTTTTTGTACCTTTCCAATTAAATCATACACTACATCAAATACTTTGTTCTCCATGTTATTCTCCTTATTTATAATTGGCCTAATGCCATTTGAACCAAGAATGAAACGACAACAACTAATGTCGAAATAATGAATCCATGTATCATTGGTTTAATACCTGATTGACTCATTTCTTTAAAGTTAGTTTTTAATCCTATTGCACCAAGTGCCATAACCATCATAAATTTACTACAATCACTAGCAGCAACACTAACTTCTGGTGAAATAAATCCTGTACTTTTAATCACTACCATCACAAGAAACATCAAAATAAAGTAGGGAAATATTTTCTTTAGATCAACTTTGCGATGTTCTGTTGATTTTCCTTCGAGTTTTAATTTTTTTGCATTGATACGCTCATTAATTAGTGAGAAACATAAAACTGTAGGGATGATTGATAAAGTTCGTGTTAGTTTAACAATAACAGAATACGCTCCTGCAACATCTGAGAAAGCGTATCCAGCAGCAACTACACTTGAAGTATCATTTACTGCTGTCCCAGCCCATAAACCATAACCCATATCACTCATTCCAAAAAAACGACCTGCAATGGGAAATAAAATAACCATTAATACATCAAATATAAATGTTGCTGATATCGCATAGGCAACATCTTTATCTTCGGCATCGATTGTTGGTGCTATTGCTGCAACAGCACTACCACCACAAATACCTGTACCAGCAGAAATTAAACCCGATAACTTCCAGTTCATACCAAATAATTTTCCAACTAAGTAACCTCCGCCAAATGCAGTAAATAGTGTAAAACACATAACAATAATGCTATATTTACCAACACTAACAACTTGGCTGAAGCTTAAAGTCAATCCCATTAATATTATCGCAAGACGTAATATTTTCTTAGATACAAAGGTTATACCACTTTTGAATTTGTCGTTCTTACTAACCAATGGATTCAATACCATTCCTAATAGTAGCGCAAAAACACTAGCACTAATTAACTGATATGGAATGAAATTACTAATCCATTTTGCTACAATTGCCAAACCAATAGTTAATATAACTCCATAACTATATTTTTTAATTTTCCCCATAGAATACTCCCCTTATTTTCTCTATTGTGTCATCTTTCAGTGATTATTTCAAATTATGGTTTTTTATGCTATTATAAGTTCATATTATAGTAGGAGGAAGTATGTTAGATTTTAGATATATCACTTTTTTAGAATTATGCAGAACAAGAAATTTCACCAAAACTGCAGAAGCGTTAAATATAACACAACCTGCTGTTTCACAACATATCAAATACTTGCAAGAATATTATCAAACTAAACTATTCTTTTACGAAGGAAAGAAACTACAATTAACTTCTAAAGGCAAAGTACTTTTAGATTTTGTCTCAACCATACAAGCCGATAACACAAAACTTACAGAATTACTTCAATCTCACAATTCTCTTGAGGTACAGTTAAATTTTGGTGCTACTCTTTCCATTGGTGAATACATTATGCCAAAACCAATTCAAAATCTTTTGCTAGACAACCCCACTTTGCACATTAACATGGAAGTTGAAAACACGGAAACACTCCTTAGCAGACTTCGTGAAGGGAAGCTTAATTTTGCGTTGATTGAAGGTTATTTTGACAAAACAAAATATGCTTCTACTTTATTAATGGATGCTGAATTTATTGGTGTATGTAGCCCCAATTCTAATTTAATTAATACTGAATTCCAATTTGAAAATCTTTTAGATCGTAGGCTTATTCTACGCGAGAAAGGATCTGGATCGCGTGATATCTTAGAACAAATACTTCACGAACACAATTTAACTGTTGAAAACTTTTCTAGCGTAATCGAAATAGGAAATATAAATGCGATTAAACAATTGATTAACAAGGATGTCGGAATCACTTTCATCTATAAAGCCGCTGTTGAACGAGCATTAGAAGATGGCAGATTATCACAAATAAACATTGTTGGTTTGCCTGTTTATCGACAATTCAATTTTGTTTACCTAAAAAACAGTCAACATGAAAAAGAGTACTTAGCTTGGTTTAAGCTAATTAAAAAATATCTTTAATTTTATATAATTCTAACTTCATTAGCAAAGTTATTAAAACAAAAAAATGGAACCCTCTAAGTGAAGGTTCCTTTATTTTAATCTCTATGTTGTTTAACAAGTGATAGTAATGCTTTTGCAGCTTCATCAATACCGTGGTCACCTTTATCAGGTAATCCTAAACATGTATAGATTTCTCCTACAATAATATTTTGTTTATAAAGTTCATCAAACATCTTATCAATAAGCACTGTACATTGTTCTTGTTTTTGCATTGGTCCAAATGGATTTGCGAAGAATGTAGTTGATATACCTTTTTCTTGTGTTGTTCCTAAAGCAAAGCGTTTACCCTCAACAAAGATTTGTTTAGATTCTTCTTGATTATCAATGATTCTTAATCCACGACTGTCTGTATAGTTATTCGCATACATAAACATATCTACTGTTTGGTTTGTTGTTACAACACTATATGGTGCTGCAGGAATAACAACCCTTGAGTTTGAACTTTCTGGATTGAAGAAAATAGAACGGTCCATATCACGATATGCTGAACCACGATCCAAATCATCTAAACGCACAAATGCACCAATTTCTGTACCTTGTGCAACTATCTTTCCGTTATGGTCAATATGTAATGTTCCCATATCATCAAAGACAACTTCTTGATAATCAATTTCTTGTTTTGCTAAATTTGTAAGAGCTTCAATTGTTTCTGATTTACCAGCACCTGAATCTCCCATAAACATAATTCCTTTTTTCGTACCATCTTTTAAATGAAGATTAATCATAGCACCATGAATCGGTAACCAATCCTTCTCAATCATCGCTAAGTTATGTAATGTTAATGCCATCTTTTTAAGATAACCAAAGTATTCAATCTTTTCTTCATAGGATACTTTACCTACCCATATGCCATTTTCTTTATCGTGGTAGAATGTTGTATCTTGTTTACCATCTTCATTTCCAAAAATCATAATACAATCAGGTTTCTTACCAATACATTCTTCTTGTGATGCAAGTTCAAATAAATTCGCTAACGAAATAGCACTTGCAGAGAAATCACGATGGAAGAAAATGAATGTTAATAAAGACCCAACTTTACATGGAAAACACAACCAGTCTTCATGATTATCAATAAAATCACTCATTGGATTGTCAAATACTTCAGTAAATGTTCCTGTACGTTTATTTGATTTAGGATGAATAATTAAAGGAGTTCTCAACATCAATGTATGTACAAATGGTGTTTTGTTCAGAATCTCATATTCCTTTGGCATATCCCAATCACAAGTACATAACATCATACTCGCGTTTGTTCCTGCTTGTAGTTGACGGAATACACGGTTATTAGAACCTTGTACCTTTTGTTGAATACGACGATAAGCTTTTAAGACTAAATCGTTGAAATCATTATCTGCTTCAAGGAAGTTCGCAAGTTGTAATCCTTCATCATGTTTTGAATACACAATTGAAATACGTTGTGTTTGGCGCCAAAATTGATACATAGATTCAATTACTTCTAACAAGCGTTGTGGTTCATTAAGTGCTGGATGATGAATTTCTTCCAAATCTAATACTAAGAGAATCTTAGCTAAACGAATTAATTCTGATTTCACTTCATCTTCTGATGCATTGTTTGTAAGCCACAAATATAAGTCTTGGTTATCTTTCATTAAGAATTGTAAATAAGCATCCAAAAACTGATCAAACCCTTCAGATGATATTAGTTCACTAGCTGTTTTACAATATTTTGTTGTATAGTTTACAATCGCTAAGTTGTTTTTTAAATAAAATGCTTCTTTCATAGAATACCCTCCATTTCGGTATATTATATCACGAAATTATTCGTTGATACTAGCATATCTTCGCTGACGAACAACTTCAAAACTGATTGCCGCAACAGCGCTTGATGCATTCAATGCATTTCTAAAATCATTGGCATATGGAATGTAAATATTGTGATCAACAACATCTAAAACATCCTTACTTAAACCCCTCATTTCACCACCAATAGCGATGATGATTGCTTCATTGTAAGGGTATTCAAAATAGGTTTTCGCATCTTTTCTCATTGCTGCATAAACCTTACAATTAAATTTTTCTTTGTATACTAAAATATCTCTACTTAAATTATCACTTAGAATTAATGGTAAATACTCACTTGCTCCAGCGCTTGATTTTAAGATTGTTGTTTCACTAATGCTCCAATCTCGATTTGGTAGTAATACCCCTGTACAACCAGCGCTATACAACGTTCTTAAGGCATATCCTAAATTAAAAGGATCCTCAATACCTTCTAGTACGCAAAGAAAAGGTGTTCCTTCTAAACAATCATTTATTGTTTGGTAATTCCTTGCATCAACCTGCGCAAGGACTCCACCATGTGTTTTTCCTGTAGCCATCTTATCAAGTTCTTCTCGTGGTAGTCGTTTTACTTCAATCTGATTTTCACACGCTTTTGCAACGATAAAACTCGTATCTTTGTCTTTTTTCTTTTCATCTATTAGTACGCAATGAACAAGTCTATTCTTCGCAAGTATAACTGCTTTTACACTTAGTGCTCCTTCAATGATCATTTTATTTTCTCCTGATTAAATCTTGCGGTTCAACTTGAAATGGCATGTTCACTTCAACAATTGTCATGGGTTGATTCGCAAGTTCAATATATTCTCCATCACTATTTTTAATCATTTCTACTACAAATGATTGATTATCAATGTGGGGTCCAAATACTTCTAATTCATATCCAATCGCAAAGACATTACGAACTTGTACTTTCGCAATCTTTAATTCTTGATCATAGTTCATTACTACACCAACAAAATCATGAGTTACACCTGCACCATTGATACCATACAGATGTGCATGATGTGTAGGTAATCCACGATAGAATCCGATTGATGTTGGACGATTTTCTGCTTTAGATAATTCGTTAGCGTAGTATTTCAATCGTTCTTCGCTTAATGGTTTTTCTGTTTCGCTAATTTCATCTATTGCTTTACGATACGTATGTACAACACTTGCAATATAGTAAGCAGACTTCATTCTACCTTCAATCTTTAGTGATGCAACATTACTATCCATTAAATCATATAAGAATTCAATCGCCATTAAATCCTTTGAACTCATTGAGAATAAACGATCTTCTTGACTCATTTCTTTTCCATCTTGTATTAAGTGATATTTCCAACGACATGATTGTGCGCAACCTCCACGATTGGCATCACGCAAAGTCATCGCATTACTTAACGTACAACGTCCAGAATAATTAACACACATACCACCATGAATAAATGCTTCGGTTGGTACTGTCGAATTCTTTGAAATCATACTTACTTCTTCTAGATTACATTCGCGTGCAAATACAATTCGATCTACTCCCAATCGTTTATAATAATCAATAGCTTTTAAGTTTGTTGTCGACATTTGAGTACTCAAATGAACTTCAAGTCTTGGGGCAACTTTCTTAACAGTTTGAATGATTGTTGGACTCGCAACAATAACTGCGGTTACCCCTGCTTCATCCAACTCCTTTAAATAATCTTCTAAACCATCAAAATCCTCATCATGAGGAATAATATTAATTGTGACATGAATGTGAGCCCCATATTCTCTTGCATAATCACAGGCATCTTTTATATCACAAATATCAAAGTTCGATGCACGCGAACGAAGTGAAAAACGTTTACCTCCTAGATAAACTGCATTTGCACCAAATCGTATAGCCACCTTAGCACGTTCTAAATCTCCTGCTGGCGCTAGTAGTTCTATTTTTTTATTCATAATTCACCTACTTCACTAAATTTGTTTTTTGATACATATATCCCTTACTGAATGGGATTGAATTATATTTCTCTTCAAACTTCTTCCTAACTTGATCACTTGGCATTCCCAAATCAATCATCATAAACGCTTTACATGCATCCGCTACAACCTCGCTTGGTAAAAATATACCATCCAACCGAATCGCATGAATACCAACTTCTTTCAATACTTCCATTTCATCAAACGCATCCAAAACATAATCAGTAAAGATATGCGTTCCTTGAGCATCTTCCATAATTGGCATCTTACCCTCACGTGTTGATTCAATAAGCACGCAATCCATTTTATCAACACATGTATTTGTAATACCTAATTCATCACAATAATTTTGAATTAAATGCCGTTTTGAATAAGACATATTTAAGTAACCAAATAAGATTGCTTCCGTTTTACCTTGTACATTCTTACAAATTTCCTTCATCTCGTCCAATGTAATTTCTGTAGATAATACACAATGATGAATACCTTGATCCAATACAAATTGCATATCTCTAGAATTTGTCATAAGTGTATCTGGTTCATATACCAAACGTTCTACCATATCATAAGATTCCGCAATCATATAAATCGCTGGATCATTGTAATAAATAAATTCAACTTGATTCTCTTTTAAAAATTCAAAATATTCTTCAGCCTTCACTAATTCTTTATCCGTATAAATACGATTCATATATACTGCTACTTTCAATCCCAAATCATGAGTCTTTTGAAATGCTTGAACTAATTCTTGATGATTTAATTTACCAGGAGCTCTAGTTCCATGAAACTCATCACAAAAAATAAGTACTGTTGCACCTACTTCATAATATAGGTTAATATCTTCAATTTTTCCAACCGATACAATAAATTCCATAATTACCACCTTATCTTGTATAGTTTACCTTATTTTAGATATTTTATAAAGCCATATCCACAATGTCTAATAAATCTGATCAATGTACCATAATCAAAAATTAGACAAAAAAAAGATGTCCTTAGAACATCTATTTTTTTAGGATTTTAAATCCATTAACGGGGGAAAGAAATCTATATCAAATGGTATTATTTCCTATTTGATGTCCTTATTATAGATGTAGTGTGTGTAAATAGTATGGTAGAAATGTGAAAGTTTTGTGTAATTTTTACTGTGACATAGTCACTGATAAACCCCTTTACACGCTATATAATAAGGTCATAACAAGGAGGTAATGACCTATGTCAGTAAACCATTTAACCAAAGAAAACTTTGAAACAGAAGTTTTAAATTCAACAGAACCAGTATTAGTAGACTTTTTCGCAACATGGTGTGGACCTTGTAAGATGTTATCACCAGTGATCGAAGAAATCGCTAAAGAAGCAAATGGATACAAAGTTTTCAAGCTAGACGTTGATGAACAAGAAGAACTAGCTGCTAAATATGGTGTTATGACGATTCCAACATTAATCGTATTTAAAAATGGACAACCTGTCCAAACATCCGTTGGATTCAAACCTAAAGCAGCAGTATTAGACTTAGTCAAAAACGCATAACAAGCAGCTCACGCTGCTTGTTTTTTTAATTTGCTAGTTTTTGATTGTTGTTGTAATCAATATAAGTAATACCATCTTCATTAGCTGGATATCTTACAACAACTTGAATCATCCTTAAATCATAACCTGATATCTTTCCATCTTTCAATGCATCAATAGAGAATCGAACTGAATCTCTAAATTCATTGAATTCATCACGGTAATGATCACGATATATGATTACGTTAACTTCGTTGTTTACTTCTTCTAGTCTAACAAAATAATCATATGAATCGTATGTTTCAATTATTATTTCATCATCAAGTGATTCATCCTTAACAAACCTAACATCTTTATAGTATGAAAAATCGTAAACTGCATTCTTATCATAATCGATTCGTCCTACTTCTTCTAAATCAATATTCGAATAATTTGTCGATGCTTCTGAATCAATATATACAACATCAAATTGTGCAATATCATGAATTGTTAATGGAATTCCCACACCAATGAATATAGCGGAAACAATTAAGTTTAATGTAATTGTGATACCATGCACACGCTTGTTGAAAATAAGCAACATACATAAGTTAATAATCACAATAACAATTCCCATGATACCAACAATCAAGATAAATATACCCCAAATAGATACATTTTGTGTTAATAAATAAACGATTAATCCAAGGCTAATACCTAATCCAACAATTGTTACCCACATTGGAATCATAAGTATGACACCAAAGAAACGTAATATCCAAACAAAAACACTTACAATACTTTTCCCAAAATAATGACTTGTTGAAGTCTTTTCTTTTTGGGTAGTTTCTTCAAAGTTAGAACGCTCAGTTTTATTTTCTTTCGGTTCTTCTTTTGCTGTATAGGTTTCTTTATTTGATTTTACTTCTTCACTTACTGTACTCTTTTTTTTTGTGCTTTTTAAGCTATCTAGACCTTCACTCAATGGTCTTTTGAATAGATTCTCTGAGTTTATTTCTTCACCATTCACACCAACTCGGATAAAGCTGATGATAATTACGATTGATAATACAAGAAATACAAGAGAGAAGATGAGTGAAATTACTCCATTGAATACATGAGATACACCAAATGGAATGATCATATAGACAATACTTCTAAATAATCCTTCTAATATCGCAAATGGGATACGAAGTAGAAGTAATACTACAAGTCCAACACCAACTAACACAAGTGTTCTAGATATTCCTTCCACTGATAAGTCTTTAAACACAGTAGAGAAAAAATTAGATAAGCTATCAATCATATCATTTAAGACATCACCAGCTTTACCAGCTGCATCTTTATGTTTGTTTGTATCCTTACTTCCTTTGATCTTATAAGCATCATAAATTTCTGATACCAACTCATCGATATCACCAAAATCATTTACTGCTTGTTCTTCTGTTTTACCTTCTTGTATCTTTTGATCTATTGTATCGGAATATTCATCTAAAATATCTTTAACTTCTGCATCTGTTAATAAATCAAGTTTTTGTTTTAATTTAGCTAAGAATTCTTGTTTATTCATCACTTTATACCCCCTTATTTTCTTCTATAAATTTATTTATGCTGTTAGAAAATTCTATCCATTCTTGTTTAATTTGTTTCATAACTTCTAGTCCACGTACTGTAATTCGATAATATTTTCGAGGTGGTCCTTCCGTTGACTCTTGCAAATAAGTATCAAATATAGATTCATTTGTCATTCTTTTTAGAAGTGGATAAATTGTACCCTCATTCACATGAACGATATTACATACCTCTTTAACAAGCTCATATCCATAAATATCTTTCTTTGCTACAACCATCATAACCACAAGTTCTAGCACACCTTTTTTAAACTGAGTATTCATCTTATCACTTCCTTGGCTCTACTTTATCACCACTACTATGTATTGTCAAGTACTGTTTAATACCAATTATTAAATGTTTTATAATAGTAAAAGGTAGCCTCTTAGCTACCTTCCATTGATTAAATCTTTTAGTCTTTGTTTATTCGTAATGAGTATTCCACCTCGATTTAGTTCAACTATACCTTCTTTTTCAAAGTATTTGAGCATTCTACTCACTACTTCTCTAGCACTACCAATGTACTTTGCAATCGTCTCGTGTGTTACTTCAATACAGGTTGATTTACTTCGATTCATTTCATCTAGCAAGTAAATGGCAACACGTTTATCCATACTCATAAATAATACTTGTTGCATTGCCCACATCACATCACTGAAACGCTCCGTGGTTACTTTATAAACATAATTTTCTAAATAGACATTCTCATCCATTAAACTCGAGAATGTCGCTGTATCAATTAATACGGCTGTCACATTGGTTTCTGTTTCTATAAACACATCAAAACTGATTGAAGAAAGAATACACGAAGCAGAAAGGATACATACATCACCTTTACTTAATCGATAAAGAGTTACCTCTCTACCCTCTTCAGATAACATATAAACTCTTAAGTCACCCTCTTCAATAATCAAAACTCCCACACAATCATCACCTTCACCATGAATTGTTTGATGCGCTTTATACCCCACTTCCATAGAATTTGAAAGTAATGTATCTTTTTGATCTTTGTTTAAGTGAATCCAAGCAGGAATACTTTGTTCAATAACACTTTGTAATTGTTTTTGTTCCATGTATTTTCACCTTTCATCTTACATTTATTATACTGATAAGTTGAAGATAATGCATTCATTTAGATTATTGAAAAGGAAGTAATCATCTTACTCCCTTATATTTCATCATAGTTTTTAAATTTCATATGAGCTAAACTCAAGTAAATTACCATCAGGATCGCGAAGATAAATAGAAACCATATCTCCTTTAACACCACTTCGAGGAACAATACCTTCTTCAATTGAGATTCCTTGATTTTGCAGATGTTGTTTAAACATTTCAATATCAATAGAAAGTTCAAAACATAAATCAGCACTTCCATGCATTACATTTAATGCATGAGGTTCAAGTTCTTTACCTAAGAAATGAACATTAATTTTGAAATCTCCCGCAAACATCTCACCACGATTTACATATTTCTTTATATCAAACCCAAGTTTCTCATAAAAATCAAAACACAAAGATGCATTACGTGTTGTAATAACATAATGGTCTAACTTCTTTATCATTTCCTTCATAATTGCCTCCAAAATTTAATATTCTTATCAATATCATATCATTTTGCTAAATGACAATGTTATTAATATTAAACTATTCCGTTTTTCTTTGCCGCTTTAGCTGCTTGCCTACGATTCTTAACACCAAGTTTTCTGAATATGTTACTTACATGAAACTTTACTGTTCTCGTTGTTATATCTAAATAAGTACCTATCTCTTCATTTGATCTTTCTACACATAACAACCGCAACACATCCATTTCCGTCGCTGTAAGTGTTGTTGTTTTATATAACTTTGGTTTTAAATAGTCAGGATAGAATAGTCCAAAAGTGCGACTCATTTGCATAAGTTTAATCACTGTATTATCCTCAATGACTGCACACGCATAATCTCTTAGCAATAAATAAATTCGACTACCTTCATTCGCAATAATTCGATAGAATTTATACTTACGACACAATTCTAATGCTTCCGTTAAATATTGAAATGCTTGTTTTTCATTTTTCTCATTATAATATGACATCGCTAATATCGTATATAACTCACACAATTCTGCATGTCGTTCTAATTGTAGAAGTCCATGTAACATTCTACCTGCTAAATTCACTAGTAACATATGCTTACCATATAGCAAATAAACCCTAAGTTTAATGAAGTATTGAAACCGATCTAAGTTACAATACTCTCCGCTTTCATCTGGAGCATGATTCTTACCCCATTCCTTAATTAGCGGATAATTACAATCTAACATCGCTGCCCACACTCGAATTGCATTTATATTCGGTATTAAATAAAATGCATCTAATTCATTCAACTTATTTTTCATTTTATCAATCATGCAATAAACTGAATCCAACTGTCCTGTTACTATCAAAATACAGTATCTTAAATATAACGCAACAAATAGTAACTCTGGATTCTTCATTCTTTCTAGTCGTGGTATTAGATTTGATAGTAAAGATAAAGATTCAGCTATTTTATTTTCTTGATATAGAGCCTCTGCTTTTGCTAACTCAAAAATCATACAACCTTCTCTTTGATAAAGTTTCTCTGCCATCATCTTTAGTGGTTTCTTAGCTGTAAATAAATGTGATGCATATTTATAATTATCCCTTGCACCATTCAATAAACTTGGACGATTTAAAGTTATTGTTGGTTTTAATTTATATTCATTTTGTTTTTCTAAAACTTCGAGTAACAACTTGTATTTATTAAATAAATCCGTTGTTGATCGATGTGCTAATTCAATATCCATACAACGCAAATAGTTTTCTATTTCTTCATACTTATCACTATTTGCTCGATATAAAATTTGTAACCTTTTCAAACGAGCAATATATTCATCAGCTTTATTATAGTCATCTGATAACTCCTCCACAATTGCACAAGCTGAGCATATCATCGGTGATTTCTCAATAATTTGTATTGGTAAATTTCTTAGTAGCTCTCGTTGATTCCATATCTTATAGCGCCCTACATCACTTTTCAACTGTGATTCAAGATATAACGCTGTTTCTTTTTCCATGTTTTCATTCTCTACTGCCTTGTCTTTATTCAAAAATCTACACACCTCCAATTCCACTTTTCTTTCCTTATTTTAATGCTATATAATTATATCCAATTTTATATTCTTTTCCTACTGTACCAAAGTACAGTAACATCTTTGTATCTTTTATTACCCTCTTGATTTCTATACTTCCTTAATTTTATCAAAAGAAAACGATGATAATTTATCACCGTTCTACAATATTCATAATCCCCTCTTCATCTAACTCCAGAATACCTTCATCGATTAGACTATATATTTCTTTAGACAATGCAGGACGACTCACACCTAGATATTCAGCTAGTTCATATCGTTTAAGATAAACTACATCTTTGATCTTAATTACTTCTAGTATTTTTTCTCTTAAGCTGTTTTTCATCAACACTTGTAATTTGCGAGACAAGATGTATGCTTTCTCAGCAAGGAATTTATACATTCGGTCAGTAAGAACTTTTTCACTGAGGAATACTTCTTTTGGTATCAGTAATACTTTAACTTTTGTAATTGCAATCGAGTAGTATGGGTAATCTAGATCCATAAATAAATATACTTCTCCAAAGCAATCATTTTTCTCATTGACAATCGTTAAGATATTTCTCTTACCATCAACTGAGTCATCACAAACATAAACAGTACCTTCCAGCAAAACAAATAGAAATTCCGGATTACTACCTTTGCTGAAGATAATATCGTGTTTGTCATATTCAATGATTGTTGATTTTGAAATAATCCTTTGTAAATCCACTTGATTCAAATCATCAAATATTTTATTCACTTAAATCACTCCTCACTAATATAGTAATTAAATATTTACCGTAATACTACCCCCTAGCCTCATTTTCTTTAATTTCAATCCTAATTTGTTTTATGAAATATTTTTCATTTTCACCAATTTAGTTATTCATTCTCAAATACCGTCTTTCATAAAATGAAAAGTTGAAGCGAATTTGCTTCAACTTCAACTTAAATTTAAACTACTATAAGGTGTCGGCGTACTGAAATAATAGCCTTGTGAGTACTGTATATTATGTTTAAGCACTTCATCTTGAATTGAATTGTCCTCAACAAATTCCGCAATAACTTTTACTTCCAGCTGTTTTCCTAGGAATACGATATTTTCCAATACTTTCTTGCACAAATCATCTTTCATGATATTTCGTACTATACTTCCATCTATTTTAATGTAATCCGGAGCCATTTGCGCAATCGCCATGAAGTTAGAATATCCAATTCCAAAATCATCAATCGCAATCTTTACACCAAACTTTCTCACATCCGTTAAGAATTTCTTAAGTATTTCCATATCTTTAAAGCTTTCATCTTCCAATATTTCAAATACAAAGTTATTACAATTCTTCATTCGTGATAACTTATCTATAATATAACTACTTACTGACTGATATGAAATATCGTAAACGGATAAGTTAATTGAAATCTCAAACGAACTTCCTTCAAATAGATCAAATACCTTCTCGATCATTCTCTTACTTAAACGTGAATATAAATGATACTTCTTCGCTATTTCCATAAATTGATAAGGAAGATATATTTTACCATCGACATCTTCAATTCTCATCAATGCTTCATACTTATTGATACATTGATGTTCGTTATCATAGATACCTTGGAAATATGGAATAATCGTATCTGAAAGAATTGCATAGTTTAACACATTTAAAATATTCTCTTCATCTTCCAATGATTCTTTTGATTTGAACTCAATTTGACTATAATCAACATAATGAGTTTGTAAACTTTGGCATTCCTTCAGTGCTAGAATACCTGATTCAAGTAATCCTTTTTCACTATTCACGATAATAAAACGATTAATTAATAATTCCTTGATATCTTCAAAACGTATCGTTTGGAAGTTTTCATACATCAAGTCAACATGTCTAATGAATGTCTCTTTTGGTACAAGCGATCCTCCCGCAAGAAATAAAGTAGAATCGTTTAAAATATAATACTTAATTTGATCATTAGCTTCGACTGCGATTAAAAATTCTTTTATTTTCTTTGCAGCTATCCTTAACAAATCATGATATTTTTCTTGTCCAAGACGTGATACCAACAAATCAAAGTTTTCAATTTGAACTAAGCACATCTTATCAAAATTAATTTCTTTTTTATCATTTGTATACTTCAATGTATTTCCTAAACCTGTGATTGAATCCAAATATAACTGTTGTTTCGATTTTTCTTGTTGAACAAGTAGTTTATCTAAAAGCTTTTGATTTTCTTTTGTCATCGCCAAACTTTGCTTCTTCAATACAAAGTTAACTAATTTATCATCATCAGTATGAACACGATATAAATCATTAAACACTGAAAAATCAGGATATATGTAGTGTTCTCGATCTGCAATTCCAAAATACACGCAAGTACCATTAAATAATTCATTACAATCAAAATTCCAACCAATTTCACCCAACATGAATGCACCGCAAATGTTTGCATTTTCAAATGGCTTCAATTCCCATTCAGCACAATTCTCCAAATAAAGTCTTCTAAAAACACATGAATAGCAAAATAAATTCTCTACTGGTTGTTTTGAAATACGCAAACATATTTCATGGCATTCCTTGACACAGCGTGTTGGACTAACATATCCAACTCTAAATTTTGTATTTGCAGGTAATTTCATTTGATACAGTGATAATAAATCATTTTGTGCATCATAATGAAGAAAACGACTTACTCCATGATGTCCTTCTAAAATTAAAGGGAACTTTGCTAGTTCATCATTTTCAGCTATTTGTTGCCAATCATGATATTCCTCTAACTTTTCAATACCAAATTGCTCAAAACACCAATCCGTTGCATTAACATCTTCAATTTTCTTTAGATAACAACCGTCAACTTCATCTATAGAATAGACACCACTGATTGGTTCATGTGAAATATTTGCATCACTAAAAATATTTAATTTATCATTGCTGTAACCAGCATATACAATTGCAGTATCTATGATTTGACTCGATTCAAATACAAATGGTATATCGCCATCTGATAAATCACCACCAGCTATACCACCAGTAAGTCGAATATTAGGTAACTCTTCATTGAAAACATCAATACATTCCGCAATATCTACCCATTGTGCCCCACAAAAGAAATGCATTGCTTTAACTGTTTGATTATTGAGTTGTTCTTTCAATTCTTGAACAACTTGTTTTGCTGTTTTATTTCTATAGTCAATGATTCCACTGACAAGTTTTGTATCATTAAATTGTTCAATAACAATTAAGTTTTTATCATTGTATTGTTTACCATGAAACATAACACCGCTTGTACTACATCCCACCACTCTTGAGCAAGGTAAAATTGATGAAATTTCATCCAAAATAACAGATGTCTTGTTTTTCTCTAAATTAGAAACATAAACACGTACTAAGCTAGGTAAGTTTTTATCTATTTTTGAATCATCTAGCTGACATTTAAATTGTGTTTTGTTTTCATATAACAATTGTAGACTCAACATTGTTGCTCCTCCTTATACAAAATGCGATTTATTCCATGTGATTTCGATCTCATCGCTGAATCCATCGATTATATGTCTGTAGACGCAGTAATCCCATAAATACATTGTATCATTTATAAATAAAAAATAGCAAAACTATTTCTAATTTTACTATTTTAGGTAATCTAAATTACAATCCACAATTCAATATTTTCCTCTTGCTTATACAACCGACATTTGTTTTTGAATATATTCAATAAATAATTGACCAGATAAAGGTTTCGAATAATAGAATCCTTGTATGTAATCACATCCCATATCTTGTAGTAATCGAACTTGTTCTTGTGTTTCAACACCTTCTGCAACAACATACATGTTCATTTTTTTCAACATTTCAATTGTATTTTCTATCGCAATTTGTGTTTTAACATTACTTAGTTTTGCTACTACTTCGCGATCAAGTTTAACGATATGAAATGGCAACTCAATCAAGGAAATCATACTCGAATATCCAGTACCATAATCATCCAACGAAAACTGGAATCCTTTAGCATGTAGCGTAGTCATTAATTTTGATAAAAGCTCTGGAGATTCAGCCGCAACTGTTTCCGTTATCTCGAAGTTAATCCAATTGGGATTAATATCATATTCACTCAATATTTTTTGCATGATCTCACTAAAATCTTTTTGCATACATTGGGCAACCGAAAGATTAATCTCTACAAATTCAATGCCTTTTTCATTTAGTTTATTTTCAAGATAAAATTCACATACTTTTCTTAATACAATTATTCCAACTTGAATAATTAAACCATTGCGTTCAATGATTGGGATGAACTCTGCAGGAGAAATAGAACCAAGTTTCTCATCATGAAGCCGAATAAGTGCTTCAGCAGAGTGATAATTCTTCTTATCTAATGAATAGATAGGTTGGAAATGCACCTCAAATGAATCATTTAACAACGCTCTATCCACCGCTTTTTCAATTTCATCAATTCTTTTTGAATCAGCCATTTCTATTTGGCTTGCATATGTAATTTCTTTACTCTCATCGATGTGCTTATCAAATTTATCAATTAATTGCAATAAACTGTCAATATCATTAACATCTGAAGGGCAATTGATTATGCAAAAGTTTGAAGCGAAGTTGATCTTCATTTCTTCTCCATCAATTTCCTTATTAAAAATGTTTTGTAAATCCGAAATTATATAATCACTGCTGTAACGTGAAGGCAATAGAACCGCAAACCGTCCTCCACCTAGATAGAATGCTCTATTTTGATTTTCAAAATAATTATCCAAACTACTACCAATTTCTTTTAAAAATTTCTTCATTTTCGTTCTACCAAAAACACGTTTAAAGTAGCGATATCCACGAATACGTATAGCAATAATTACGTACTCTTCCTTCTTATCATTATATATATTAATACACGAAATAAATGCATTTCGATTCAGTAATCCTGTACTACTACGTATCTCCTCACTCCCCTGTATTGTCATAAATATAAGGAATAAACAGATTGCAACACCGAACATCGTTACAAACAAATGAGGCATATACATTTGTATGATAATTGGTAATGTTATAAAGACAACAAATAAGCATAGTGCTACAGATTTTTCAGTTCCTAACACTCGACGATGTTTTATGATCTCTTTTACGCCAAACATCAAATAATAGAATGCGATTAAGTTTAATATAGCCACTGCATAATTACGGTCGAAATTTTGTATCTCACTGTTATAACTAAACAGCCAACCGGTATTAAAATTCGCTAAAATAATAAACAAAATCATGACAATAGGTCCAAAGAAAGTATATTTTCTTGATCCTTCAAATAACTTTCCCTCTACTCCAGTCAAAGAAAAGATGTATAACACATATAGAATAGGTAAAGCATCAATTAGTAAGAAATAAATATATAGAATTATTTGATGGATATCCATTGGAAATAATCCCGATGAACTTGACATACCTGCGTCTAAAATATCGGTAATGGTAGCAAACAAACTTACCCATAGGATAGCAGAAAATACTTTATTCTGTGTATTTGGAATCCATTTTTTATAATAAAAGATGAATAGAAGCGCTAGTAAGAAAAATAATGCAGCAATATCAAAATCGATGTTGTATATCATAAACTCTCCCCAGTGTTCTGAAGTGAACATTGCTATTCTATCATGATACCTTTAAGTTTCAATAGTTTTGTAATATAAATGACCAAAAACAAAAGAGAAAGTCATCCTTTCTCTTCATTGCAGTATATTCTTTTATTTTTTGTATTGCGAAATATCAGTACAACAAATTAATACAGCCTCTTGATTGTTACTCCATTTCAATTTTGATGCTGCTGAATTTACCCATGTATCAAGTATTTCAGAGTATATTTCTGTTGTCGAGAAGTGAATTGTGTCCGTTAATTTTTTCACCGGGCAATTTTCACAAGGTCTATCCAAACCAAATGCCATGCTGTAACAAGTACTATCGCCTTTCATACTTAATTTTTTAACAGCATTATTCATATATAATATTTTGTGTGTTTTAGGATCAATAACATAAACATAACCGTTTAAATTATCCAACATCTCCATGTAATTGCGCGATTGCGCTTCTAATTCTTTACTCGTTGAGAATTTAATTAAGAATACGGTAAGAATTCTTGAAATATATCCGAGTATCGCAATTTCTTCACCTGACCAATTGTGATAGGAATACATATCATAACCAATGAATCCCAACATCTTTCCCTCATCATAAATGGCACAGTGTAACAACGCTTTGATACCTCTTGGTTCACAAATATCTCTTACCTCTTTGATTGTATTCCTCATATCAGGACAACAATACACACCTTCTTTTGTATAAAGGTTCAAATATTCTCCTAACTCATTGTAATTTAGGTTTTGTAAACTCATCATTTCTGAAGTTATACCTGGGGCACACCATTCATGCGTATTACTTACTTGTGTCCCTTCCTCATCTTCATTTTGGAAAATATAAACACGATCTACTTTGAATCGTTTACCAAGTTGTTCCAAAATCATTTGTACTGAAGCATTAATATCTTTTGTTTCATATAACATTTCAAAGATTTCAAAAGGAAAATCATCTTTAAAATAAGCATCTAAGAAACTTTCTGACCAGTCCACTGGAGTCCCTACATTACGTAATGAACCTGTCATATGTTCTTGATAAACTGTGAATTGATCTTTACCATTACGTTTTGACTCATACAACGCAATATCTGCAACATGATATAATTCTTCAAAATTCTTTCCATGCTCTGGATAAGAAGCAATACCTACACTACCACTGATATTATATTTTGATGCTGACCCATAATAAGTCAAACGAATACTTTGGATGAGTAGTTCTGCTTTTTGTATCGCAACAGACTGGTCAACATTTTTTACGAAAGCTGCAAACTCATCCCCACCAATTCGTCCAATAATACTGTTTTTAGGGAAGAAAGCCTCAATTTTCGAACAAAATTCTCTTAATACATTATCGCCTAATTGATGCCCCAAGTTATCATTAATACCTTTAAAATCATCTATATCCATAATAAAGATTGTTCCTTTAGAGTTTGGATTCATCCGTATGAATTCATCAATTTGATGATGTGTTTCTTCTTTATTCAATAATTCAGTTAGTGAATCTCTTTGTGATTTAAATGTTAACGCATCTATTTCACGTTTCAACTTCGTAATATTAGAGAATACTCCAACGGCTCTTACAACTTTCCCTTTATCATCGGATATAGCCGTAGATCGACTACTTAACCAAATATAATTACCATTAATATCGATAAATCTAAATTGAGAGATAGATTCATGATTTTGTTTATATGTTTTCTTGATCCATGATTCAAATGCATCCAAATCATCTGGATGCAAATTCTTTCTTATCATTTGATTTGTCGTTACATTTTCCAATATTGGATCATATCCAAATTGTTCTGCGTATTTACTGGAAAAGTAAATTGTATCTTCTTCAAAGTCCCAATCAAACATGATGTCGTCACTTTGTTCAACAACAGCTCGATATCTTTCCTCTGATAAACGCAACTCCTCACGAATACTTCTTTCCCTCTCAACTGTTTTTTCCAATTCATTTATCTTGGATTCTAAAGATTGTTTTAACTTTTCGGTTCTTTCTAATTCTTCGGTTACATCTTGGAATGCATAAATACCAATTGGTCTTCTTCGATCATCCATAACACAAGATAGTCTTCCTTGTAAGACAATTGTTTTTCCATCCTTACGGATAGCCCTTGTCTGAAATTGTATTGGTTTTCCAGTTTTGACCAATTCTTCCGCATTCTTTTGCACTAATTCCGCATCATTTGGATGGGTAAACGCTATAATACTATTCTTAAAAATTTCTCTAAATTCTTTACGAGTATATCCCAAATATTCCAATGCTTTATCATTTATGTATTGAATCGTCGCATCTCCATCAAGATAACCTTTCATCAACCCCATATCAATGTTCTTACCCAGTGTAAATAACTCCCAATTATCCATTTGGAATTCTTTGGGTATTTCGTAATTATCTTGAGTGGTTGTTTCATTTAATTGTTGATCAATACATTTTTGCAAATCATCCACCAGATTTCCTTCTTTAATATATTTTATGAAATCTAATGTTTTCATGGGCTTAGCATAAAAGAACCCTTGTCCAAAGTCACAACTCAATTTACGTAAGAAATCTACTTGTTCTTGTGTTTCTATTCCTTCCATTACTGAAAGCATACGAAGTGATTTAATTAATTCAACTGTCTTTGAAATAATTAACTTACCTTTATCTGTATCTGACGACGAATTTAAAAACCCTTTATCGATCTTAATAATATCAATCGGTAATTCTTTTAAACAATTTAGAGATGAATATGCACTACCAAAGTCATCTAAAGATACTTTGAATCCCAACAACTTTAAATCAGTAACTATTTCAATAAGTCGTTCAAATTTTTCCACCGATAGACTTTCAGTAAATTCAATTTCTATTAAACTCGTTGCAACACCCATATCATTTACAATTTTAAATATATCTTCAACTAATGTATCATTAGTTAAATGAGATTTTGAGAAATTAATTGAAATAGGTATAGGTTTTATTCCCATTTCTTCACTTGCTTTTATAAATTTACTTGCTTCGCGTAACATGAAGAAATCAAGTTGGCATATCAATCCATTTTGTTCCATAATTGGTACAAACCGATCAGGAACTAGCATTCCATATTTCGCACTATTCCATCTAGCCAAAGCTTCAGCACCTACAATTTGATTATTGCGTATCAATATTTTGGGTTGTAAGTACATTTCAAATTCATTATTTTCAAAAGCTGCATCAACTGATAGTGTAACAACTTTTTGCCATTCTAATTCAGCCTTCATTTTTTCATCATAATATCTAAAGTTACTATTAATCGAATTTTTGGCTTTTTTACGTGCATAATTGGCTTTATCAAGTAACGCTGATAATGGAGCAACATAATTAACTTCAATTATTCCACCACTTGCAGTCAAATTATAATGCGAAGGTAAAATATCAACCAATAAGGTTGACCAATTTGTAAGTTTATCGAAACTTTTTTTCGCCAACTCATATGTAGTAAAATTTAGTGAAAACGCATAAACATCTGAATGTATCCTGGTAAATAGTTCGCCTTCACTTAAACATTTTGAAAAGTGATTTGTTAAACAACTTAAAACTGCATCCCCTACATCATATCCCAATAAGTCATTAATATAGCTAAAATGATCTAAGTCTAGTGTAGCAACGCTAAATGGTTTTCCCTCTTTTACAGAACTTTCTATTTTATCTTTCACTATTGAATTAAATTCTTCAACTGAAACATAAAACGAATTGCCTAAGCCTTCGTTCATGATACCCCTCCCAATGAAATATGATAAATTAGGTAGATTGATAATCTTCAATCTGATATTTTATTAATTTGATTATATCCTTTTGTTAGATATTGTTCAATCTATTCAGTTTTTTTGTAATTCGGTTCATAATATTATAGAAATTGAAGACTATATAGACAACCTTCTATACTTATTTAAGTACCGATTACCAATACTATACTACTAGTGACATTTCCAATAACGATTAATAAAGAAGGAATGCCTCCTTAGTGTTTCGATGAAGTTTGATAGTAATGTTTACATTCCTCACATTATTTATCCTCGTTGTAAGCACTAAATATCGTTACTTCAAGAATTCTTCCAAGTTTAAATAAATTTATTCGAATTGAAATCATAATTTTGGTTTTCTCTTCCTTTATAGAACTTTTTTTAAAGAAGATAAAAAGACGAAGTATATATATGAACTTCGTCAATAAAATTCCCTAATTTTTATTCAATCTTTATTTCTATAGTTTTAATTTCGTTCTATCAGGTGAATTAACATATCGCTTAATTATAGTAACTTAAACATAAAATAACTGCAGAGTTATATTCTTTACATGAAATGGTCTTAATATTAATTGAGAGTAGTTTAATTCAATTATCGGAATCCATTGTCAATTTGTTCTTGTATTAACTTGATATATTTTTCGCTTGTTATATTTTCATCAAACATATAATTATTGTCCATATATTCATTTATCACTTTATAGAACTTATTTCTCACATTTTCATCGAACAATACCCAAGACTCGCAAAGTCTTTCTCCTGTTTCTTTATCAAACAAATTATTACATTCAGATTTTTGTTGTGAAAATGTAGAATGTATATCACTTAAAACAGACTCTTGCCAAGAAGATGTGATTATACCAGTAAAATCCTCTTCTACTCTAGAACAGTCTGTAGATTTATCAAATCCTGTATCCAAATAATACTTACATGTTCCTTCTTGATACCATTGATTTTCTCCCCAATAAAAAACGGCTGGTACAACTGTCCCATCAAGATAACTACCTATCGAAATTAGTTCTTTCTTATTGAAGTTATAGTAATATTTGTACTCCGTATCCCAGTCCTCAGGTTTCATTGTGATTTCAAATACATTGTCTTCAACTTCCTTAATAGGATCAAAATTTCTTGAAGAAAAATATTGAATCGGATCAACCATAATTTCATAATTTATTTCAAATGTCTGCTTTTCATTTTCTGTAGTTGAAGGAATTTGTGTTACATTAATGTCATTAATTACTTCTTTCTCACTACATCCAACAAGAAAAAATAGTAAACATACAATCGATGAAATGATTACTTTTTTCATACAAACCCCTCGCTTAACTTCTTATAAATTCTACTTAAATCTTAATAAGTATTCTAACGAGAGTCAATCTAATATTTATTTTTCGAATCATTAATAGGAAATTTAATCTCTTTTAACAAATTAGAACAGATAATAAAAATTATATAATAGCAGTTTTGTAAATTTCTAAATCCATATGATTTTATAGTAAGTCCTTGATTTTATTGTTATATACAACTCTTTTTAATGTATATTCTTTAAGAATTTTAGTTACCCATTGCCTAAATTTAACTCCTTTGATTGAGTTAATTCTATATCCGACGGAAATGATTACTTGCAAATTATAAACTTTTATATTGTATTTTTTCCCGTCTTGGGCAGTTACCGAGGATTCCTCGGTAACTGCTTCACTATTATTAGTTTCTCTTCTTTCATTATTTTTCCTATGCCTATTTTTTATTAGTAAAAACGCAGAATTTCCTAATATAATTATAAAAAACAAAAAACCTGTGTATCTAGCACAGGTTCGTTCAATTAATATAGAGCACTTAATGGGTTCTGAAGTCATACATTTAGACTCATCCCTTTATAACTTAATCAATTCTTTTGAAAACGCTATTACATTTTCTCTTTCTTCAGGTTTAGATGATGCAATCAGTACAGTTAGTGTTGCCAGTGTCGTATTATTAATCCTTTGTCTATTATTCACAATCAATTGTCTATTCTTCATTAAGAAGTAAATAAAGATAGTTGCAGCTATTCTCTTATTTCCATCATAAAAACTATGGTTTTTTGTAATGAAGTAGAGTAAATTAACTGCCTTATCTTCTAACGTCGGATAAAGTTCAATTCCTCCATAACTTTGATAGATTTGGTTTATACTTGATTGAAATGATTCATCTCTTTCTTTTCCAAATAAGTCTCCTCGAG
>NZ_JAVWNC010000002.1:0-57818 GCF_036637135.1 Anaerorhabdus sp.
CTTCTCTTTCACCTGTTGATGCACCAGATGGAACCATTGCGCGTCCAAATGCACCAGATTCTGTTGTAACTTCAACTTCGATTGTTGGATTTCCACGTGAGTCGATAACTTCGCGTGCGTAAACGTCTACTATATAAGGCATTGTAATACCCTCCTTCTTTTCTTTTTTAATTATACATTTGATAGGCTAATTTTTAAACCTTTATTCAGTTGTTTTTAAAACTATTTTGTAGCTTCAATAATTGCAGTGAATGAATCAACTTTTAATGATGCTCCACCAATTAATGCTCCATCGATATCTGGACAAGCCATGTATTCTTTGATGTTTTCAGGTTTAACTGATCCACCATATTGAACACGAACTCCTTCAGCTGCATCATCGCCATACATTTTGCGTACTTGATCACGTACGATTGCACAACAATTTTGTGCATCATCTTTACTAGCAGATTTACCAGTACCGATAGCCCAAATTGGTTCGTAAGCGATAACGATGTCTTTAACACAATCAGCACACATGTCTGCAAGACTTCCAGTTAATTGACTACGGATTACTTTTTCAGTTTCTCCTGCATCATATTGAGCTTCAGTTTCACCAATACATACGATTGGAGTAATTCCAGCTTTAACTAAGCGTTTTGCTTTTTTGTTTACTGTTTCATCCGTATCTGCAAACATTGTACGACGTTCAGAATGTCCGATAATACAATATTTAACATTTAATTCTTCTAACATTGGAACACTTACTTCTCCAGTAAATGCGCCATTGTCTTCAAAATGACAATTTTCAGCTGCAATGATTAAGTTCTTTGCAGTTGAAGTTGCATCTTTAAGTGCAGTGAATGGAGCACCAACTCCATAATCAGCTGCATCATGTAAAACTGGTTCGATTGCATTGATGAATTCAACTGTTTCTTTACAAGTTTTATTCATCTTCCAGTTTCCTACAATAATTGGTTTTCTCATCTTATGCTTTCTCCTGAATGATTGCGATACCTGGAAGTTCTTTGCCTTCCATATATTCTAGTGAAGCTCCTCCACCAGTTGAAATGTGACTGAATTTGTCTTTGAATCCTAAGTTAATTGCTGCAGAAGCTGAATCTCCTCCACCAATAACAGTCATTGCTTCAGGTAATTCAGAAATTGCTTTACAAATTTCGATTGTACCTGTTGCAAATTCAGGTTTTTCAAATACACCCATTGGTCCATTCCATACTACTGTATGAGCACCTTGTAATTCATTTTTAAATAATTCAATTGTTTTAGGACCGATATCAAGACCCATGTAACCATCAGGCATTGCATCGATATCTACTGTTTTAATATCTGTTGGATTTTCGAAATCATTTGCGATTACTGTATCCACAGGAAGGATTAATTTTCCATTACCACGAGCGATGAAATCTTTAGCCATGTCTACTTTATCAGCTTCAAGTAATGAATTACCTACGCTATGACCTTCCGCAACAGCGAATGTATAAGCCATACCACCACCGATAATTACTTTATCAGCGATTGTTAATAAGTTTTCAATTACTGCAATCTTATCAGAAACTTTAGCTCCTCCTAAAATTGCTACTAAAGGACGTTTTGGATTATCAATAGCTGCACTTAAGTTTTCGATTTCTTTTTGCACTAAGAATCCACAAGCACTTGGTAAGTGTGTTGCAATACCTACTGTTGAAGCATGTGCTCTGTGTACAGAACCGAATGCATCAGAAACAAATAAATCTCCAAGTTTAGCCCAGTATTCAGCTAATTCAGGATCATTCTTGCTTTCACCTTTTTCATAACGAGTATTTTGAATAAGAACGATATCTCCTTCGTTCATGTCTGCAACAGCTTTTTCTAATACTTCACCACGAGTTTCAGGAACAAATGTTACTTTACCTGGAACAAGCTCTGCTAAGCGTGCTGCAACTGGAGCCATGTTATTTTTCTTTTTACCAGCTTCACATTTTTCTGGATCTTTATGATCAATCTTGCCTAAATGTGACATTAGAATAACTTTAGCACCATTTTCAGTTAAATAGTTGATTGTAGGAAGTGCTGCTTGAATACGATTATCATTCGTAATCACACCATCCTTTAAAGGAACGTTGAAGTCAACACGAACTATGACGCGTTTACCTTTTACATCTAAATCTTTTACA
Organism: Anaerorhabdus sp.; assembly: GCF_036637135.1. GTDB lineage: Bacteria > Bacillota_I > Bacilli_A > Erysipelotrichales > Erysipelotrichaceae > Anaerorhabdus. Next base: position 2,154 of record NZ_JAVWNC010000002.1, read on the forward strand.
GTTTGTTTTGCCATGCAAATTATCCTCCTCTTTGCCTCTAAATTATAACACCGAAATCGAATCTAAGTAAACGTAAAAAAAGCACTTTGTGTAAGATTTCACAATATGAAAACGCTTACTTAAGTAAACTCTTTTTTTATTCATTTTTTTATCGATTTTTTTAACTTTTATTGTCCTTTCATTTAAACTCAACTTTACATAGAAAAGGACGATTATTAGCTAACCGTCCCTACTTTATATTCACTTTTCAATTAAATCATTTCATACAATTCATGGTAAAGATTTGCACTATATTCCCAACTTACATCTGTTTCCATTGCATGTTGTACTAAACTCTTCCATCCTTCTGGATTAGAATAATATGTGTCTGAAGCCCAATGGAGTGTATGAACTAAGTCATCCCCACTAAATGCCCAAAAACTAAATCCATTACCTTCATTTGTATATTGATTATATGCATGTACAGTATCACGTAATCCACCAGTTTCACGAACTAATGGTAATGTACCATAACGCATTGCGATTAATTGTCCAATACCACAAGGTTCATACAATGATGGCATTAAGAATAAATCACAAGAAGCATAGATACGATGTGCTAAATCTTCATTGTATCCACAATAATAAACTGCACGACGTTTGTATTTTTCTTCCATGTATCTAAATGTACTTTCTGCATCTTGCTCACCCGTACCTAATACCACAAATTGTAGATCAAGTCCCATGATATCAGCCAAACGTTCAGCAATTAAATAGACACCTTTTTGATAAGTCAATCGAGATACCATACCCACAAGCAATACATCTGGTGCTTCTCTTAAACCTAAATCACGTTGTAACGCAATCTTATTCTCTCGTTTACCTTTTGCCACATTCTTCAAAGTATAGTTCTTTGTGATACGTTTATCTGTTTGAGAATCCCATTCAGTTGTATCAATACCATTCACAATACCCCATAAATCATGTTGACGATATCGTAAGATTTCATCTAAATGTTCACCAAACTCTGCAGTCAGAATTTCTTTTGCATATGATGGAGACACAGTTGTTACTTTATCAGAGTATACGATACCTGTTTTCATGAAGCTAATACCACCATCAAAACGCATTGAACCATCTTCATAATACTTATAAGATAAGCCTAAACATGAGCCAAGAATATCTTTTGGAAAATTTCCTTGGAATGCTAAGTTATGGATTGTATAAACATGTTTCACTTTGTCAAAACGCCAATCATCTTTGTAGTGAATTTTAGTTAGCGCTGCCAACATACCTGTATGCCAATCATGAGCATGCATAATATCTGGAAAGAAATCTAACATTTTGCACATTTCAAGAATTGCTTTTTGATAGAATGAGAATCTTTCGCCATCATCCGCAAATCCATACAAAGCATCACGTTCAAAGTATGCTTGATGTTGTATAAAATAATAAGTAACTCCATCAACTTCTGTTTTATAATAACTCGCAGGTTGATCAATCCATCCAATTTTAATTTGAACTGTACCTAAATATTCAAAGTCTCCAAAAAACTTTTCAGCAACTTTTTTGTACAAAGGCAATACAACTCTTACATCATATCCCTTTTGATTTAATATCTTTGGTAATGAACCGATAACATCTGCAAGTCCACCACTTTTAATAAAAGGTAATCCTTCTGAAGCTGCAAATAAAATTGATTTCATAAAATCTCCTAAATTCTATCAGCACGTTTTACATAAATTGGAGCTTCTGGAGTTCCAACCAATTTTTTAACATGATGAACAATTGCACTCTTATCCACAATAACACTATCTAGTTTTGCACTTTCACCAATAAATGCACCTGGCAAAATAATACAATTCTTTAATACTGCACCTTTTTTAACAGTTACATTACGTCCAATAACGCAATTTTCAACTTTACCTTCAATGCAACATCCATTCGCAACAACACTGCCACAAACATCTGCATCTTTTGTATAAAGTGTTGGTGCTGAGTCATTTGTCATTGTATGAATTGGCCAGTCTTCAACAAACAAGTCTGAAGCCAAATCAGGACAACGTAATTCCATATTCGCTTTAAAATATGAAGGTAGTGTATTAATACACGCAACATAACCACGAACTGGACTTCCTACCATTTTTAACTCACCACATACTTCTCTTAAAATATCTTTGAACCAATACAATGCACTTGTATTTGCAGCACGATTTACTAGTTCAATAAATAATCTTTTACTTAATACATAAGCTTCCATTGAAACAGCACGTGTTTTATACTTACCACGATTTTTTTCTATTGAAGTAATGCGTTTATCTTTATCCATCACCAATGTATCACAACCAATAAATTCAGTTTTAGCGTTATCCACATTTTTGTATAACACTGTAATATCACTTTGTGATGCAATATGTTCTTTTAATACTTCACTGTAATCTACTTTATAAATCATATAACTAGGTGCAACAATCACATATGGTTTGTTTGAATCTTCGATGTATTGCATGTTTTGAATAAAACTTCCAATATCATGATTATACACTTCAGACATCACTTTACTTTCGCCATATAATAATCTTAATTTACCACGCTTAGAATTGATATTGTAATGTAATCCTGTTCCTAAGTGTTCAATTAAACTACGTGGTTTTTCTTTAATATGAACTTGAATTTGTGACATACCAGAATTTGTCATATTGGATAAGACAAAGTCAATAATACGATAACGTCCTAGAATACTAATCGCCGGTACAGGTCGATATTTACCTAAACCTTCAATATCAGCAGTTGAGTCTTCAAAATTGATAATCCCTAATGCATCAATCATCTTCCTGTCCTCCTATTTCGATACATTCTTCGCTACAAGAAGAATGCTATCACTATCTTTATTACCTACCACAGCACCTGGTGCTATTTCTACATCATCCGCAACAATACAACGAGTGACTTTTGCACCTCGACCTACCGTTGCATTTGGCATGATGACAGAATCAATAATTTTTGCATCTTGCGATATAACAGTATTTGTAAAGAGCACAGAATTCTTAACACTTCCATACACTTGGCAACCTTGTGTAATCAATGCATTATTCACTTCTGCTTTATCCCCAATAAATTGAGGAACAGCATTCACATCTTCTGTATAAATCTTCCAATCTGGATCAAAGATATCCAATTCATTCTTTGGATTAATTAAATCCATATTTGCTTCCCATAGACTATCAATTGTACCAACATCTTTCCAATATCCCTTAAAACGATAAGCTGCTAAACGTTTACCATCATTTAAGTAATTAGGAATTATGTCTTTACCAAAGTCATGAGACGAATCAGGATTCTTCTCATCGATTGTTAAATACTTTCTAAGTTGTTTATATTCAAAAATATAAATACCCATAGAAGCTAAATTACTCTTTGGCTTCGCTGGTTTTTCTTCAAATTCAATGATGATGTCATTCTTATCCGTATTCATGATACCAAAACGATTTGCTTCTTTTAGTGGCACTTCAAGTACCGCAATGGTTGCATCAGCACCAGTTTCTTTATGATGTTGAAGCATATCTGCATAATCCATTTTGTAAATGTGATCCCCTGATAAAATAAGCACATATTCTGCTTTCATTTGATCAAGGAAATCAATGTTTTGTGTAATTGCATCTGCCGTTCCACGATACTCACCAAAACCAGTCTCATCTTTTTCACGAGGAGGTAAAACAAAAACTCCGCTATCCTTCGCATCCAATCCCCAATGATGATCTCTTGCAACATAAGAGTTCAATAACACAGATTCATATTGTGTTAATACTCCTACAACATCTACAGAAGAGTTTGCACAATTACTTAGTGGAAAATCAATGATACGATATTTTCCTCCAAAATAAACTGCAGGTTTTGCTACCTTTTTGGTTAGTTCAAAAAGTCGCGAGCCTCTTCCACCCGCTAAAATCATTGCAATCATATTATTATTTTGTCTCATGATCTTTTCCCTCACATGATCTTTATTTATAATTTCATTATAAACTAAATTAATGTTTTTTAAAAGTATCTATTCAATTTTTTGAAAAAAAGAAAGAAAGTGACAGGTATCACTTTCTTACAGTTTAATTCGTACATTTTCTTTTTCTTCTTGAGCTGCTTGGAAGTACTCTTCTTTTGTTACTTTCATCATATTCGCAACAACATTACTAGGGAATGTTTCCAATCTTTGATTATAATAAGCTACATTTGCATTATAAAGTCTTCTTGCTGCTTGAAGATGTTCTTCAACATCCACAATACTACGTTGAAGTTGTAAGAAATTTTCATTTGCTTTTAAATCTGGATACCCTTCTGCAATCGCCAATAATTTTGTTTGTGTATTATTATATTTTTCTTCACAATCAGCCTTTTCCTTCATAGTCATTGAACTTCTTGCTTCAATGATATTTTCTAAAGTTTCTGCTTCATGTTTCGCATACCCTTTAACACATTCAACTAAATTAGTTATTACATCATATCGTTTAGCCAAAGCAACATCAATTCCTGATGCACCTTCTTCAACTTTGATTCGTGCTACTTTAATACTGTTGTAGATAGAAATCCCAACAACCACTATTATGGCTACAATAATTAGTATCAACATTTTATTCTCCCTCTTCAATTAAATTCAATTGATCAATAACTCTTTTTATTTTAAGAATATCTGTATCATAAGTATTCATACTTATACTTTTAACGGGTACAAGGATAGATGGTTCAAATAAGTTTTCTTCTGAATTGATTGCGACATGAAATTCATTACGCATAAACCCAAAGAATACTTCTACCCCATATGTTCTTTGGAAATCCAACAAGATTTCCATAAACGGTGGCGTTAATAAATAAAATGCTTCGTGTGGATCACTTGAAAATACAACAAACTCTTTATTAAATTCAACACTTTCAAGTTCAACTTTTTCTGTGCTTGGGCATCCACTAAATAATCCTCCAGGTTTACTATCAAACCATTTGTTTTCACGCACTACTGTAAATGCCATGATGGGTTTAGGAAATGAGAATACCATATATTGTCCTTTAAACAATTGAACACGTGTTGTTGTTTTACCATTACTTACTACTCGTTCTGTGCTTACATCTGTACGGCGTACATGAATACCTTTGTAGTCAAATACGACCTCATCATCACTACGATTGGAGTTGCCATAAGGAATAACGAAAGCTTCTTCTATTTCTCCCAAATCCATTCCTTCCCAATTGATTTTAACTCTACTTTCAAAGTTACGTTCAAATGCTGAACGAATGAAATAATCTTTAAACTCATGACGGTATGTTGCTGTTTTACTTGATCCAAGCATTATACCCCCGATTAGAACTCCAACTCCGATAAACATCAACAACGGAGTCCCTGAAAATACACCCATAAGAATGACACATACCCCCAACACTGAGCTTGCAACATTCCATATTAATGCTTGAACACGATAACTCTCTATCTTAATTAATTCCTTATTCATATTCATACCCCTGACTTTAATTTAGCTCTAACCTCACTAATAAAGTAAAGTGAGCCACATAGAATTAGTGTACCATTTTTTTCGCTAAGACTCACACCTTTTCGAATGGCTTCATCCATATTAGGAATGCATTCCACATCATCATTGATCTTCAACATCTCACTTGAAAGAACACGATAAAACTCAAATTCTGTCACGATCACATGATCCGCAACATCCACAATCTTTTGTACCATTTGTTTTGCAGGTTTATCCTTTAGTGCTGCAAATACAAAATTCCATGGTTTAGGATAAACTTGAACTGCATCAAGTAAAGCCTCGATTCCTTCTTCATTATGAGCTCCATCTAAGATAATAAGAGGTTTTTGGCTGATGACTTCGAATCTTCCTTCCCAAACACTCTTTTTAATTCCACTCTGTAATTGTATGTCACTTATTTCTATATAACGATTCTTCTTTAATTCCTGTAGTACAGTAAGGGCTAATGTTGCATTATGCATTTGATAACTTGCCTTACTGGTAATGGTATACTCATTATCCATTACCACAAATGTATCATCACCTGTTTTTATATAATTCAATATCTTCAACAATTTTGCATGTTGCTTCATCGCAACTTTTTCTATCTCATCAAATACAGAAGAATCCACTCGGCCAACCACACAAATACCATTCTCTTTAATGATACCCGCTTTTTCAATCGCTATTTTCTCTTTCGTATCACCTAATAATTCCATATGATCTAAACCAATTGAAGTGATGCAACTCATTAAAGGATGATGCAAACAATTTGTACAATCCAATCTACCACCTAAACCAACTTCAATAATCATGAAATCAACTTGTTCTTGAATGAAATATGCACACGCAATTAAAAAATCAATCTCAAACATATTTAACTCATTTGTTTCGATTACTTCTTTATATACATTACATAAATGAACGAATACTTCTTCCTCTATCCATTCACCATTTATCCGTATACGATCTTGATGTTGAATTAAATGAGGAGATGTAAATGTTCCAACTTTGTATCCTGCTTCAACTAAACAATCCTTAATAAATGTACATGTACTCCCTTTACCATTTGTACCTGCAATATGAATTGATGGTATTTTGTCTTGTGGATTACCTAATGTTTCCATCAACTCACAATAGGATTCAAATCCTTTAGATAAATTTCTTCTATTTGTTATCCAATTCACTGCTTCATCGATTGTCCTAAACATAATTATTCCTCAATCTTCCACATAATTGGTGTTTGATTATTCTGACTTAAAAATGCATTACTTTTTGAAAATGGTTTTGTACCAAAGAACCCTGTATGTGCTGATAATGGCGAAGGATGTGATGCTTCTAGTATTAAATGATTCTTGTTTGTGATAAGTACTTTCTTGTCTCTAGCATTTCTTCCCCACAGGATAAATACCATCGGTTTTTCTCTTCGATTTAATTTACGAATAACCTCATCAGTAAAAATCTCCCACCCCTTACCTTTATGTGATAAAGGTTTTGAGTCTTCCACTGTTAAAATCGTATTCAACAAGAATACCCCTTGTTTAGCCCATGACATTAAATATCCATGGTTTATAATGGGATATCCCAAATCATTTTGTAATTCCTTATAAATATTTAATAAGCTTGGTGGTATCTTTACCCCTTTTTGTACTGAAAAACACATGCCATGAGCTTGATGAGGTTGATGGTATGGATCTTGTCCAAGTATCACAACTTTAACATCAGAAAAGTCAGTATTCTCAAAAGCTGCAAATACATTTTCCTTTACTGGATATATTTTCTTGTGTTCATATTCTTCATGAATAAATTTCGATAACTTCTTAAAGTAATCTTTTTCAAACTCTTCATGCAGGAAAGATGTCCATTCGTTTTTTATCATTCTCTCACCTCTATAAGAAAACCATCTTACGATGGTTTATTTCTTATCAACAAATACTGCTTTCGAAATATTGCAACAATGGTCCGCCATACGTTCCATATTACTTAAAATATCACAATAAACTGAACCTGAAACCATGGAAGAACATTTTCCATCACGCATTCTTTCGAAGTGACGTTGACGTGATTCATATTCCAATAAGTCCATGTAGTTTTCATCTTCCATCAATGCTTCATATTTGGCATAGTCTTTATGTAAATAGATATCCATTGCACTATTTATCATATGATAGAACAATTCATACATTGAATTCAATTCATTAATTGCTTCTTTTGTAAAGTTTGACTTATCTTCCTTAACCATTTCATAAAATTCTGTTAAGTTTACTGTTAAGTCTCCAATACGTTCTAAGTTTTTAACAACTTGTAAATCCAAGTTGTATTCCACAAAGTCAGAATCCGTCATATCAGCTTTCGATATCAATAATAAGTAATCGACTATCTTTTTATCCAAGGAATTGATTAATCCTTCTGATTGTAGAATGTTATCTTTGTCTTCTGCATTCGCTTTTGAATTCATTAAATATTTTTGTGAATCTTTAACATTATGTTCTACTACCGCATTCATCTTAACAATTACTTCTCGAACAACATTTAGTGCTGAACTTGGAAGCGTATGTGGTAATACATCTGATAATCCATCTAGATTAACATCCAATTTTTCAGGTTCATTACCTGGAATAATCTTACGTACTAATGCACACATTTGTTTTAAGAATGGGAAGAATAGTAAAGTTGTTACTAAGTTAAATATAATATGTGCCACCGCAATTTGCATCATCGGTGATAAATTAAATATTCCCGTCAAATAAATTACGATTTGAACATATGGTACCAGAAGGAGCATCCCTAACAATGTACCTACAACGTTAAATAAGGTATGAATACCTGCCGTTCGCTTAGCTGCCAGTGATCCACCTATTGCTGCAAAAATACCTGTAATTGTTGTACCAATATTTGAGCCAAACACGAATGCGATTGCCGCCATTAGTGGCATACCACCCGCTTCATATATCTTTTGTACAACCCCAATAACGGCTGATGATGATTGTATTAACCCCGTCATCAACGTACTTGCGACTAACGCTAAAATTGGTTGTTCTCCTGCAAGTTGTGCAAATGATATGAATTCAGGAATATCTTTAAGTGCTTTTAAAGCATCTCCCATAATTCTTAATCCATAGAATAATAATCCAAATCCAAGAATTACTTCTCCCAAATAATGTAATTTTTTACGACTTCCGAAACATAAAATTAATGCTCCTGCAAAGACGAAGAATAAAGCGAACTTCTCAACTTTTAAACCAATAATAAAAGCTGTAATGGTTGTACCAATGTTAGCACCCATTACAATACCCGCAGCTTGTTCAAGTTTCATCAAACCTGCGCGAACTAATCCAATCGTAATCGCAGTAGTTGCGGACGAAGATTGAATTACAACAGTAATCAAGGTACCAATTAATACAGCCATAATTGGTTTTGAAGTGTATTTATCAATATATTCTCTAAGTTTATCCCCAGCTAGGCTTTTTAAGCCATCCCCCATGAATTTTATACCGAATATAAAGAGGCCAAATCCGCCTAATATCGCATCCCAAGAAATGTTCATCGCGTGTCCCCCAAAGTTTACAGGTTTATTATAACAAGACGAGCCTACAAATTCATTCAAAATCGTATAATTTATTATTTTTTTTAATATCAGGCGAAATAAAAGCCTTATTTTAGTATTTATCTACCTAAAATAAAGCTTTTTAAGATTTAGATTGCCCAAACTCCGTTTTCAAATACTACAACTTCTTTATCCTCTTTTGTTGTACCAACAATTTTTAGATCCTCAGATCCAATCATAAAGTCAACATGAATCATAGAATCATTATAATTTTCTTTTTCAAAATCTTCATTCGACATCTTTTCATAGTTTTTTAAATTATTTCTAAATGCCATACCAAACGCTAAGTGACAACAAGCATTTTCATCAAACAATGTATTATAGAACATAATTCCAGTTCTATTAATTGGTGAATCATAAGGAACAAGTGCTACTTCTCCTAAATAAGGTGCCGAAGCATCCATACTAATCATTTCTTCCAAGTATTTTTGTCCAACTTTAGCTTTTACTTTTACAGCTTTACCTTTTTTAAATTGAACTGTAAAATCTTCAATAAGATTTCCTTGATAAGATAATGATTTAGTAGAAACCACTTTACCATCTACACGATATTTGTCTGGCATTGTGAATACTTCTTCAGTTGGCATATTCGCAACAAATTGCGTACCATTCATTTGTGTTTCTTCTGCACTTAACCAAACATGTTTTGGATGCAATCCAACTGTTAAGTTAGTACCATTCGAAGATGTATAAGTCAAACGATCAAAGTGATAACGATTCATCTTACGAGCTTTAGTTGCAAGTGTCTTCACATGTTTTTCCCAATTCGCAATTGGATCTCCATCTAAACGAGTACATTGATAAATAGCTTCATCTAACATTTCAAATGCTTCTTCTTCATCTACTCCTGGGAATACTTTTTTAGCCCACTTTACAGAAGGTAGAGCCACAATAACCCATTGGTATCTATTTTCATTTGCTTCTCTATATGGTTTTAATATTGGATAACGTGCTTGTCTTGCTTTTGACATCTTCGCAGTATCTACACCATTTAGATAATCTGGATCTTTATCTTCAACATAGATACAACACGGTTTATTATCAACATCGTATTGCTCAATTGCTTCTTCATATTTTTCAACAGTGCTTAATGTTTTTAATGAACGATATTTATAATTTAACTTAATCAATGTTTCATCTGAAAAGTCGACGATTACTTTTCTTGCTTTTGCTTTATAAGCTTCCTCAGCAAGGTAATGCGCAAACTCAACATTTTGTGGTGATACCAAAATTCTTACATCTTGTCCTTTTTGAACATTAGCTCCCACTTTGACAACTAACTTCGCATAATTCTTTAGTGTTTTTGTATTCATTTCTTTTCCCCTTTACTTAACTCTCTTGTTTGAATCCATTTTACCATATCATCAATGACTTGTTGATCAACTTGTGCAGGTATTTGATAATCTGCTGTTGTTCCTTCAATAGATGGCATAAATAAGTGACTTAATCCTGGATAAGATTTCATCATCACATTGTCTTTTCCTTCACTCAGTTTTTTCCATTCCTCATAATCATTGTCAAAGAATACTTGGAAATCTTCTTCACCTTGTAATATCAATACATCACATTTTAAATCTTCAAAGAATAATTTAGCGCGTGATTGATTTAATTGATACCAATATTTAAGAGGCATATTCCATACCACATAATCATCTGCAGTTTCTTCTGTTAGTCCTTGTATCTTTGCGATATTATCATCAATGGATTTTATTTGACCCGCAATGTCTTCTAGTTTTAATCCTTGCGCCAGAAGTGCATTAATTTGTTGATCCTTTATCACTTCTTCTAAACCTCTTGGAGTTCCCGCAAGTGATATAATCCCTTTAATCTCTGGATGATCATAAGCTAAGCGAGGCGCCAACATACCACCTTGACTATGTCCCATTAAATAAATTTGGTTGTGATTAACAGGCATATCTTCTAATTGATGTACTACGTTTGAAAAATCAATGAAATACTCCCAATCTACAGTTTGTGAACGAACACCATCCCACGCTGGATAAGCGTAATATCTTTTATCATATCGAATAGAGGCAATACCTTGTTGAGCTAATCCATGCGCAATATCTTCAAATGGTTTATTTTCAAAAATTTCTTCATTTAAATTTGAACTTCCAGACCCTTGTAACAAAATCACCACGGGAGGATTTTCCACTCCATTTGGTAATGTCAACATACCATCTAGCATGTTACCATATCCTACCTTCACATTGGTTTCTGTGAAATCTTCTGTAGTTATAGCTTCGATTTGTGGGTGGTTTTCATTCAAATTAATTTGTTTTACTTCCATGTTTTCATCGTATTTTAATGATAAGCGAATTACTTTATTTTCAAATGTATAATTCACAATACCTAAATCACGATCATCTGGACGAAACTCAAAGGCTTCCATCGAAACATATGCACCCGCATCTGTAACTAACTTATCCCAAGCTGATTTAAGTTTTTCATCACTCACATCTTTTTTTGTTTCTTTCGATAAATAGCTTTGTACTGTTTTATAATCTTGATCTTTTAGCGCTGTTGCAATTGTAGTACTTACAGCAAGAATATTTTCTGAAGTAACTTCTAACTTTTCTTTTTCACTACAACCTGTTAAGAACATACATCCCAAAAGCAGCACTAGAATAATTTTTTTCATACGATCTCCTTATTCCGCAACTTCTGTCACAATACTTTGTATAGCCTCTTCTTTTGTGATTTGCGTTGCACCATGACATATTGGACATAATTCATAATATTTCGTAGATATTGGAATAATTGGCAAGAAAAATAACGAAAACCAATTAGTTACTTTGATAACTTGCCAAGGTGTAATGTTATTACATCTTCCGCATCTCACTCTTTTTTGATAACCCAAGATTTTTTGAGTTGTCTTCGTACCAAATATGACAAACATTATGCTTCCTCTTGTTGCTTATCTGGTTGACTTGTTAATGCGTAGATTGTTTGTTCAGTAATATTGTCCATCATATTTTCAAAACGTTCATGTGATTCTTCTTTGAAAGCATCAATTGGTTTTATCGATGCATATTGTCTTAAGTAGATACCTCTTTTTAAACGATCCATATTATCAACATGATCCATCCATTGATGATCAAGAACTGATAAGAATACCATCTTTTCAATTACTTGATTTTCTGGATATGCTTCTTGATAATTCTTCAATGCACTTTCCAACCAAACGCGATTTGCACTTTCAACTTGATTGAATCCTTCTTCGATGGCTTCTTCACTTACTTTTAATCGTTTCAATTGTTCATGTGTATGAATACGATTTTGATTTGTTTTATCTTGTTGATATCCTACTGCAAGTCTTTCGATGACTCTTGCATATAAACTTTCAATTAAGTCGGTAATTTCTTCCATTGCCAAAATATCATCACGTTGTGAATAAACTAAACGACGTTGTTCCATAAGCACATCATCATATTCCAATACATTCTTTCTTGAGTCAAAATGTAATCCTTCAGCTCTTTCTTGAATTGCATCTACTAATTTACGCATTTTATCTTCTTGTACTTTATCCGCTTCGAAATCTTCAATTGTTTCTTTCATATAATCTGTCGCAAATTTTTCAACTAAATCATCTTCCATCGAAACAAAGAATCGAGAGTAACCAGGATCTCCTTGACGACCAGAACGTCCACGTAATTGATTATCTATACGTTTTGATTCATGTCTTTCACTACCTAATACCACAAGCCCACCTAATTCAATGACACCTTCACCTAATTTGATATCTGTACCACGACCTGCCATATTCGTTGCGATAGTTACTGTTTTACGTCTTCCAGCTTCAGCAACGATTTGTGCTTCTTTAGCATCTTCCTTTGCATTTAATACTTGATGAGGAATACCTTTCTTTTTTAATAGTTCCGATAAGTTCTCACTCATACCAATACTAATTGTACCCACAAGGACTGGTTGTCCTTTTTCATATAGTTCCACAACTTCATTTAAAATTGCTTCATATTTTTCTCTCTTTGTTTTAAAGATTGCATCTGGAAAATCAACACGTGCAATAGAACGATTTGTAGGAATCACATAAACACGCATGTTGTAGGTATTTAAAAATTCTTGTTCCTCTGTTTTTGCAGTACCTGTCATTCCTGAAAGTTTGCTATATAAACGGAAGAAGTTTTGATAAGTAATTGTCGCAAGTGTTTTGTTTTCAATTTTAATTCCAACATTTTCTTTTGCTTGAATGGCTTGATGTAATCCATCAGAAAACTCTCGCCCTTCCATTTTTCTTCCTGTAAATTGATCTACTAAAACAATTTCATCTTCTTGTACAACATACTCAACATCTTTTGTCATTAAAAAGTTTGCACGTAAAGCATTTTGCATATAGTGGATAAACTCTGCATTATCCGATCCATATAAATGTTCCATATTGAATGCGCGTTCAGCTTTTTTAATACCTTCATCGGTAAGTGTAACTGCATTGTCTTCAAGTATTATTTCTACATCTCGATCACGTTTACATGTTTTCGCAAATGCATCTGCTTTCATATAGTATGGTGATAATTGATCTCCCCATCCTGAAAGAATAAGTGGTGTACGTGATTCATCAATGAGTACTGAATCTACTTCATCAATAATGGCGTAGTGTAATCCACGTTGAACACGACCATCCAAAGTCTTAGCCATGTTATCTCTTAAATAATCAAATCCTAATTCAGAGTTAGTTGAATATGTAATATCGCTAAGATAAACTTCTTTCTTTTGTTCAAATGATAAACTATGTAAGTTTACACCGACAGTTAACCCTAAGAAACGATATACTTCACCCATCCACTCAGCATCACGTGCCGCTAAGTATTCGTTAACTGTGATAACATGTGCACCTTTACCTTCAAGTGCATTTAAATAAATCGGCATTGTTGCGGTTAATGTTTTACCTTCTCCTGTTTTCATTTCAGCCACATCACCAAAGTGTAGTAACACTCCACCTAAGATTTGTACTGGATACGGAAATTCACCTAAAACACGTTTTGCTGCTTCACGACATGTTGCAAATGCTTCTGGTAATAAACTTTCTAAACTCTCACCTGAAGCAATTCTATCTTTGTATTTAATTGTATTGGCTTTCAATTCATCATCACTACATTGGCTCATCACATCTTCAAATTTTAAAACCTTTTCTTGTAACTTTTGTGCCTTTGAATAATGACGTTGTTCACTGTTAATTAAATTTGTTAAAAATCCCATATTTTTCTCCTATAAATAAAGAGGGTTAAACCCCCTTATTATTTTACTCTTACATAATCGCACATACAAGTAAACTATGCGCTTTAATCTGAATATCTTGTGAACTTACTAATTTCTTAACCAATCCATTTTCATCTAATAATAGTGTACATTTCTCATCAAAATGCAAATGACGATCAACACCAAATGGATTTAATACAATCTTCATCCCCTTACAATTCCATTTACTTTCATTGTGATGGATAGTAACCACTAAAATATTCGCATCTAAATAATCAAAACTTACTTTCTCATCTATTTCCAATGCGCTTCTTAAACGGAAAGCTTCAAATTTTTTACGCAGAATAATACAAGTACGAGTGTACTGAACAACATCTTCATAACGTATCATACGATCCCAATCCATTTGATTGATTGAATCTGGTATATTGTACGTATTATGATAACCTAACTTCGTACGGCAGAACTCTTGCCCTGCATGTAAGAAAGGAACGCCTTGCGCAAACATTACGCTAGCAATACACATTTTGTGTTTCTTGATCCGTATTTCTCTAGTATCTTCTTTACAACAATCTTTTATTTTATCCCAACATGTTTGATTATCGTGACATTCAACATAGTTAATTGATTGACTAGGTTCTTGAAATATTCTTACTGCATTTGTACTTTTCACATTCCCACAAAAACTACTTGCGACGTTGTACGCTAAATCACCATCACCAGTACAATATCCTTTTGCATAAGATTCATTCTCAGAAGATTTGCCTTTAATCGCATCTCTAAAATAATCATTAAAATGACCAACATCAGGCATCTTCGCATTGTTTGAAATACATGCTTTATTTTCTTCACTCAAATACGTAGGTAAATTCCATCCCTCACCATAAACCATACAATCTGGTTTTAACTTCTTTGATTCTTTTGTAATTTCATTCATTGTATCAACATCAAGAATACCCATTAAATCAAAACGGAATCCATCAACACCATAACAATTTATCCACATTTTAACATTATCAATCATATATTTTCTCATCATCATACGACAACTATCTGTATCATTACCACAGAATGAACCATTGGATAGAGAACCATTTTCATGATATCTAAAGTAGTAGAATGGAACTATTAAATTTAAATTCGCTTTTGATAAATCATAATGATGATTTAGTACAAGATCTAAGTTAACACGAATACCTACTTCATGAAATGCATTTACCACCTTACGCAATTCATTAACGCGTGTTAATGGATGATTGGGATTTGAACTATATGATCCTTCAGGACAGAAATAATTCAATGGATCATATCCCCAATTATACTGACGATTTGGATAATCTTCATCAATGGTCGCAAAATCATAGACTGGCATAAGCTGTACATGTGTTACGCCTAATAATCGAATGTAATCAAATCCAGTAGCTCGTCCATTATTTTTAGTATTGCGTTCAATTAACCCCTCATACTTACCATTCTTTTTATTGCCACTTGTACTACTTGAAGTCATATCTCGAACACTTATTTCATAAAGAATTGCATCCACAGGATGTTCAAATACTGGTAATTCACTATTTGATAATGCCACAAAATCTTCACTATCTAAAATCGCACTACGCGATCCATTGGATGTACATGATATTGCATACGGATCTGTAGCTTCATGTATTTCATCATTTACATGAACTAAATACGTGTACGTGCTATTTTTTAAGTCTTCCTCCACATGCAAGCGATAAACTCCTTTATCACTTCTTTTCATTGGATAAACTTTCTCTTCTCCATGCTTAATTATTGAACACTCAACACGATGTGCAGTGGGTGCCCATACCGCAAATGTTGTACCTGTAGGATGATAGGTATTTCCTAAATCAGTTCCATTGTATGCATAGGTTTCATCAAACATTCTTGTACGTACAATAAAACGAATTTGAAGGGGTGCTTGAAATCCATGATTATCAACTACGATATATTCCAAACCTAAATCCAGTTCAGCAGGTATAATACAATCATATTGTGTATAGTTTGTATGATCCACAACACTTCGAATCACACAATCACTATGAACACCTTTACTATTTTTAAGATAAAATGATTCAACTTTCCCATGATAAAACCGATGAGAAACATGAATTGTAACTTTACCATAGTCATCTAAATAAGCTTCAATACTTCTATCTTGTCTCATATATACCTCTACTTTTTACATATTATAACATTTTCTATGAAAGACAAAAGAAAAAGGCGAGAAATCTCGCCTAGAACATACACTTTTCACTATTAAACATTTTCGCTAATACAAAGACAAAGATAAATGTATATATTAAATTAACGATAATCGTAATTGCAAAATACATTGTGTTCAAACTAAATCCAAAGATACCATTCATACAAGCAACATTGTTATACAAAGGAATTAATGCCGTTAATAATGCGGGCCCTTTTTCACCAATCATCATTGAACTTACACCAATCAACATAACAATAATCATTAAAGGCATAATTGCAGTAGATGCTTCCTTAACACTTTTTGAATATGCTGAAATAATTGATATCAGTGAAATAATAATCAGAATGCTTGATAGTATAATCATCAACAACATTGCGTAATCTGTCATTGAATATGCCATTGCATTTACACCTTCCATTTGACTACCATATAGTTTTGGTAATGACAAGATAGTCCCTAAGAAACTGGATAATCCCGCAAGCAATGAAATAATACTCAAACTAATAATTTTCCCTATCGCAAGTTCACTACGTTTCATTGGCGTAACAAGTAATGTTGCAATAGTCCCTCTTTCTTTTTCACCTGCAATTGATTCAGGGGCAATACCCATACAACCACTAAAGATAAATATCATGAGAAGCATCGGTAACATCATCGAGAACATTTCACCTGTCAAATCTTTTTCTGATGCTAAATCATAGATAACTCCTTGTGTATTATTGATATCAAAAACATTAGATAATGAATTCTCATATTGATTCAACACTGTATCAATAACTCTGTAAGCACTCATTGAATCAGATTTAGTTGAGTTATAGTAGATTTGAATATTTGGAATGCTTGAACGATCTTCTACATTAGCTTCAAATTCACTTGGAAAAAGTATCGCAACATCAATTTCTTTATTCTCTATTTGCGTTAGAATTGTATCCAACTCATTCTCTTCAAAACCTCTATAATCAAATTTTGTTTCTACAAACATCGGTTCTAATACAGAAGGCATTTCACTAACATATATTTTGGGAATGTATGTATCATCACCTTCTATTTTACTTAAGAAACCACTTCCCATAAATGAGTATAATAAGTAAATCATCAATCCTGGAAATAAAACTGTAGTGAATACTAACTTTCTATCTTTGAAAAAACGTGCAAGTTCTTTCTTTATAATTGTAAGTATATTACGCATCAATATGTCCTCCATTTGCTTCAAAGATTTCGAAGAATCTTTCTTCCATTGTTTTACCATTTTGGACATTCTTTAGTGTATCTACGCATACCATTTCACCATTAATCACAATACCCACACGATCACATATCTTTTCAACTAAGCTAAAGATATGAGTTGATACAATAATGCTCTTGCCTTGTCTTTTAAGCTCTAATAAGAAATCTGTAACAACTTTCGCTGTTAAGATATCTAAACCGTTTGTTGGTTCATCAAAGATAATAATATCTGGATCATTAACTAGTGAGATTACGATTGATATTTTTTGTTTCATACCCGTTGATAAATTCTCAACCTTTACTTCCGCAAACTCATCAATGCCGAAACGTTTGAATAAATATTCTTTTCTTTGTTTACATGTTTCTGTATCAACGCCATGTAAATTACTGAAAAAATCAAATAAATAATTTGGTGTAAAGAAGTCTTCTAACTTCAATTCGCTAGTTAAAAATCCAATTTTTCCTCTTACTTCTCCCGCTTGTTTTACAATACTACTACCATCAATCAAAGCGTCTCCTGAGTCTGGTTTAATCAATGTTGCAATCATACGTAATGTTGTTGTCTTCCCAGCACCATTTGGTCCTAATAAACCAAATATTTCACCTCGATATGCTTCAAACGAAATTCCATTTACTGCAATCTTTTTCTTATCTTTTGTTTTTTCTAATTTCATTTGTTTTTTAGAAAGTATAAATGTTTTCTTTAATCTTTCAACTTTTAATATTGTTTCCATGTCATCCTCATTTCTTTTTGAATTCTAATTCTCGAACCTTTTTTAAATAACTGATCGTTTGAGTAAGCCATCCGATACCAATTAATAATACAAATACATATGAATCTGGTTGAAACATACCGATAAATAATGCAACTACCATTACATAAGACAATACTTTCTGTGTTAACTTAAAAGAATAATAACTCGCTTCACCAATAATTTTTCTTTCGTTCTCATCAGCACTTTCCAACCAAACAGTTTCAAATTTCTTTTCAAGAGCATATCCTTTTTTCTCTGGATAAATCTTTTTAATTAAATCAACTGTTTTAACTTGAAGACAAGTACTTACAATCACATAAATTATGAAATAAAGCACTGTTATTATACCTAGTGAAATAGAATATTTACTTAAAAATGAAGACTCACTTCTTTCCCAATACGACATCATTGGAATTACCAACCCCATCATAACCATTCCAATTACACTTCCTACTGAATTCAATGAAGAAACCATAGAAAGTTCTTTATCAGCGAGTAGATATATTTCTTCATCTTCATCATTTGATAATCTAACCAATTTCTTTGATTTATAATATTTTGCTATGGTTACAATTGTTAGGATTAGTAAGACACATAAAGATAGCGTACAAATAAAAGTCGGTAGCAATTTAAATATCCAACCAAGATTCCAATCTAGATATCTACTTTGCATTGCAATAAATCCACCAGCTCCACCTACAAAAGCCGCCATCGCAGTTATCCCCAAATATCGATAAAATGATTTTTTTCTACTATTCATTTTCATCCTCCTCATAATCAAATATTTCTTCTACATTTACTTCAAATACTTTCGCGATTTTTAGAGCTAATACAATACTAGGATGATAATCGCCGCACTCAATTGAACTGATAGTCTGCCTTGATGCACCTACTAATCTTCCCAATTCTTGTTGATTAATACCTTTAACTATTCGATACTCTTTTACTTTGTTCAATAAGGCCATTGATATCTCCTTTCTGCCAAGTATTCTTGTCATACATAAATATACACTTGCCAAGTATTCTTGTCAATAATAAAAGCTGCAACTTTTCAGTTACAGCTCCATTTTATATTTTTACTTGGTGAATATGCCAAATATCATCAGCATATTGTTTAATTGTTCTATCTGATGAGAAGTAACCCGATTTCGCAATATTGATTAGACATGATTTTGCCCATCCTGCTTGATCTCTGTACTTCACTTCAACTGCTTCTTGCGCTTTTACATACGCATCAAAATCAGCTAATAGTAAGTATTCATCATTACGATACAATAACTCATCATAAATAATCTTAAATTCTTCTTTATTGCTTGACCATGTACCATCAATTAATGAATCAACTGCGTGTTTAATACGCTCATCTTTTTCATAGTATTGACGTGCTTGGTATGTTGGTTTAATTGCCATAACTTCATCTACTGTTAATCCAAAGATTACATCATTATCTCTTCCAACTAGTTCATCAATCTCTACATTGGCTCCATCTAATGTACCCAATGTAAGTGCACCATTCATCATAAACTTCATATTACCTGTTCCACTTGCTTCTTTACCAGCCGTAGAAATTTGTTCAGAAACATCTGCAGCATTCATCAATACTTCTGCGATTGATACACTGTAGTTAGGTATAAATACAACTTTCAATTTATCATTAACTTGTGGATCATTGTTGATAACCATTGATAATTTATTAATGAGTTTGATTACTTTCTTAGCAAATACATAAGCTGGTGCAGCTTTAGCTGCAAAGATGTATGTTCTAGGTTCAATTGAATAAGTAGGATCACTCTTTAAACGTTGATATTGATATATAATATGCAATACATTTAATAATTGACGCTTATAAGCATGAAGACGTTTTGCTTGAACATCAAAGATTGTATTTGGATTAACTTCAATACCTGTTTTATCCAGTATTACTTTCGCAAGAATTTCTTTACGTTGTTGTTTAACAACCAAGAAATCTTTTTGAAGTTTTGTATCTTCTACATGTTTCATTAAATTTTCAATGTGATCAAAATCACTTAAGAATTCATCCCCAATAGTTTCCGAAATTAACTTCGTTAATTGTGGATTTGAATAGTATAACCATCTTCTTTGTGTAATACCATTTGTTTTATTGTTAAAACGTTCTGAATAAATCTTCACAAAGTCTTTGAATAAATCTTTCTTGATTATTTCACTATGTATTTGCGCAACTCCATTGATGCTATGGCTTCCAATTACCGCAAGATTTGCCATATGAACTTGGTTATCACGAATTATCGCTACACGATAAGCCATGTCATTATCACCTGGATATTCTTCACGCACAACATTTTGGAAACGAGCATTAATTTCTTCGATAATCATGTAAATACGTGGTAGTAATTGTCTTACATAATCAACTGGCCATTTTTCCAATGCTTCTTGTAGAATTGTATGATTTGTATAAGCCATAACTTTAACTACAATATTCCATGCATCCATCCACTCATAATGATGTTCATCCATTAAGATTCGCATTAATTCAGGAATCGCAAGAACTGGATGTGTATCATTTAATTGAATCGCAACTTTATCAGCTAAATTATCCAAATTTGGGTAAACACGTAAGTGTGCACGAATGATTGCATTTAGTCCTGCACATACAAAGAAGTATTGTTGTTTCAAACGAAGAATTTTTCCTTCAGGTGTTGAATCATCAGGATAAACATTCAAACAAATTTCTTGTACTTCTGCTAAGTATTTTCTGAAATCTTTATTTGCTGGAATAATTTCACTTGCTTCTGCCGACCACAAACGTAATGTATTTGTTTCGTTTGTACCTCTACCAATAATAGGCATATCATATGGAACTGCTGTGATATGTTCACAATCAACATGATCAAATACGAAATGACCGTGTTCATCTTGACTTACATTCACATGACCACCAAACTTAATATCCACTGCGTGTTTAGGTTTACGAACTTCCCAAACATTGCCTAGTCTTAACCATTGGTCGGGTACTTCTACTTGATTTCCTTCACTATCAATTTTTTGTTTAAACAATCCATATTGATATCGAATACAGTTACCATTACCTGGCAAACGAAGAGAAGCTAATGAATCAAGGAAACACGCCGCTAATCGTCCTAATCCACCATTACCTAATCCTGCATCTGATTCTAAATCTTCAAGTTCATTGATATCAATTCCAATTTCTTCTAAACCTTCTTTAACAATGTTATAAATACCTAAGTTCATTAAGTTATTTGTAAGCAATCTTCCAATTAAGAATTCCATCGAGAAGTAAAACATTTGCTTATCTTCACTCTTCGCAACTTTTTCTTTAGATGCTTTCCAATTTAAACTTGCATATTCACGAACCATTTCACCCAATGCCATGTACTTTTCTGTACGATGAGATTGCTCAATTGAACGTCCATACATTTCCGCAACTCTTAACTCAAACTCTTTAATAAATTCTTCTTTACTTTTAAACATGATTCACTCTATCCCTTCGTGTCTTTTTTAACAGCTTTTTTTGCTGTTTTCTTTTCTACTACAATCTTCGATTTGTCAAATTGAAGTACTAATGCACCAAACGGAGCTAAACGAACTGTAATACTATTCTCTAATTGATTACATTTCACTTTCTTACTTCGTATTGGTTTAAAATTACACATATTGCATCCATCATAAATGTCTTTTTCTGAATTAATCAACTCAGTGTATGTCCCTTTATGTGGAACTCCAAGTGTAAATTCTTCATGAGCAACAGGTGTCATATTCAATATCGTTAATAAGATTTCATTTTCATCTTCACGATAATATGAATAAATACTTAATTCTGCATTATCTGCATCAATCCATTTGAATCCTTTTAAATCATAATCATATTTACTTAATGCTGGATGGTGCAAATAAATTTGATTTAAATCTGTAAAGAATCTTAAGAAACTATCATGTCTTGGGTATCCCAATAGGAACCAATCCACTTCTCTCGCTTCATCAAATTCTCTAAACATTCCGATTTCATTACCCATGAAATTTAATTTCTTTCCAGGGTGAGTCATCATGTAAATATATAAGTTACGTACTTGGGAGAATTTTTGGTCGTAGTCTCCCCACATGCGATCAACGATTGTTTTCTTACCATGCACAACCTCATCATGAGATAGTGGCATGACAAATCTTTCTGAATAGAAATACGCCATTGAGAATGATAAATTATTGTGATGATATTTACGATAGATAGGATCACGTGCATAATAACTCAACGTATCATTCATCCATCCTAAATCCCACTTATAATCAAACCCCAGACCCATATCCAATGTAGTTTGAGTTACTTTAGGAAAATCACTACTATCTTCTGCGATCAACATAACTTCAGGATAAGTTTTACTTAAGTAATAATTCAAGCGACGAATGAACGCTAATGCACCCTCATTTGTACCTCTATCTTTATTACCTTCCCAGAAAATCATATTCGCTACCGCATCAATACGAATACCATCAATGTGATATTGATCACACCAGAAAGCTGCACTACTGATTAAGAATGAACGTACTTCATCACTCCACAAATCAAAATTACATGTACCCCATTGACTATTTGCATCATTTGGATTTTTATACTCATACAATGGTTGCCCATCAAATTCTCTTAATCCATGATTATCTTTTACAAAGTGTACCGGAACCATATCAAGAATAACACCAATATCTTCTTTATGACATGCCTCAACAAAATGAGCAAATTGTTTAGGATTACCATAGCGTGATGTACATGAGAAATACCCATTTGCTTGATATCCCCATGAACCATCAAATGGATGTTCATTAAGAGGCATTAATTCGATGTGCGTAAATCCATGTTCTTTCACATAAGGAATCAATTGATTCTCTAATTCTTCATAAGTAAACCAGTTATCATTTTCATAACGTTTCCAAGATCCTGCATGTACCTCATAGATACTCATTGGTTGATCAAAGTGCTTATTACGTTTCTTCATCCACTTTTGATCTTTCCATACGAGATTATCCAATTGAACAATCTTTGATGCTGTACCTGGACGTGTTTCACCATAGAATGCATAAGGATCTGCTTTATCCATTACATTATCATTACTATCTGTAATACGATATTTGTAAGTTTCCCACTCTTTAATACCTGGTATAAATAAACTCCAAATACCTTTGTCAGTGATTCTTTCCATGAGATGTTCTTTTCCATCCCATTCATTGAATCCACCAACTACTTCTATTTCCTTAGCGTGCGGTGCGTAAACTGTAAAACGAACACCTTCTTCAGACTCATAGCAAAAATGAGCACCGAATAATTTGTGGGAATCAACGGAATGCCCTTGATGAAAGCTTTCTATTATTGTTGTGTAGGTCATAAATACCCCCCTAAATATAGCTACATTTTACCATTATTAGATATAAATTAATACCATAATTTGTTTTTTACCATGTTTTCTACTCGTTCAATAATCAGTATATTTCACAAAAGAAAAGAGTAAGATTTCTCTTACTCCTAATTATGCAGTGATTTCTTTCATTGCAGCGTGATACATACCTGCTTTTTCTTTGGAATCTTCCATGCTTTCACCCTTAACACAGAAGTAAATTTTACATTTAGGTTCTGTACCACTAGGACGAACTGCAATCCAACTTCCATCTTCAAGATAATACTTTAATACATCAGAAGGAGTGAATCCTTCCAGTTTACCAATCTTACCATCTTTGAAGTATTCTAATGTACCATAATCTTCCCAACCAATTACTTTCTTTAAGGCAATTTCTTTAAGACGATTTTCACGTAATGAAGAGATAATGTGTTTAATCTTCATTGCACCTTCTTGTCCTGCAAGTGTAATTGATACTTGAGATTCATCATAGTAACCCAGTTTTTCATATAAATCATTTAATACATCGACAAGTGTTTTACCTTCTTGTTTATAATAAGCCGCAGCTTCAGCTAACATAAGACAAGCCTGTTGTGCATCTTTATCACGCACAAATGGTGATATCAATGAGCCATAACTTTCTTCATATCCAAAGACATATTCACGATCATGATTTAATTCATATTTCGCAACTTTTTCACCAATGAATTTGAATCCTGTTAATGTCTTTTCTGTTGTGACATTATAACTATCCGCAATCTTCTCACCTAAGTCACCTGTAACAACTGTGTTAAACATAACTGCATTGCTTGGCATTTTATTTTGTTTCTTAAGTTGACTGAAGATATATTCAATTAAGATTGCCCCTGATTGATTACCTGTTAACACAACATATTCATTTCCTTGTTTAACGCCTACTCCCATACGGTCTGCATCTGGATCACATACAAGAATAATATCCGCATCATTCTTTTTTGCATATTCAAGCGCTAATTCATAAGCACCTGCTTCTTCTGGATTTGGTGTTTTTGTATTTGAGAAATCAGGATCTGGACTACATTGCTCAAGAACAGGGATGCAATTGTATCCAGCTAAATCATATAACTTTCTTACCGGAACATTTGCAGTACCATGTTCTGGTGAGAACACAATCTTGATATCTTTTTTAACATCTTTATTTAGTTGAATATCCAATACTGCTTGGATATACTTTTCATCAATTTCTTCTCCAATGATGTGGATTAGTTTCTCTTGTTCACTTGTTGGATTTGCTCCAATTGATAATTCATCTTCTATTGCATTCACAAGGTTAATCACTTGGCTTGCAAGTGCTGGTACAAGTTGACATCCTTTATCATCATAAAGTTTATAACCATTATATTCTTTTGGATTATGCGAAGCAGTGATCATAATACCACCAAAACAATTTAAAGTACGAACCGCAAATGAAAGTTCTGGTGTTGGTCTTAAACTTTCAAATACATAGGATTGAATATTATAAGTCGCAAGAACACGAGCAGAATCCATCGCAAATTCTTTAGACATATGGCGATTATCATATCCAATAGCTACTCCACGATGACATGCTTCAGGTCCATTTGAAACAATGTATTGTGCAAACCCAGCATTCGCTTTACGAATAGTATGAATATTAATTTTATTTGTTCCAGCACCTAACACACCACGCATACCTGCAGTACCGAATTCAATGTTCGTGTAGAACGCATCTCCTTTTGCTGCATCATCCATTTTAAGTAATTCTTCTTTTAACTTTGGATCAATGTTCGCGTTGTTTAACCAACGTTCAAAATTCATTTCAATTTTCTTATCCATTACGTTTTCTCCTTAGTAGAAAAAAGGAAGACACCAAAAGGCATCTTCCTTAATTATTATTTTTACTCTATGCGATGACTTTTTGAGCACGTAGTACTTCTTCGATAGTTTTGATAGCGATTTCTTCATCTTCACCTTCGCAAGAAACTACTACTTCAGATTGAGTAGGAATACCTAATGACATTACACCCATAATAGATTTCATGTTCACAGTACGTCCTTTATAAGCCACTTTGACTTCACTTTTGAATTTACTTGCTGCATTAACTGCTACTGTTGCAGGACGAGCATGTAATCCAACAGGGTCAATTACCAACACTGAAATTTGTTTCATCTTCTTAATCCTCCTGTATACTAACTTCATTTTAAACTATATTTTGATAAACTACAAGAAGTTACTTGTGATAATTTTCATTTTTTCGTATTTTGTAACTACGATAGATTTGTTCAACCAACAATAATCGAACCATTTGATGTGGAAAAGTACAGTTAGATAAGCACCAACGCACATTTGCACGCTGTATTACTTGTTCACTATAACCCATTGATCCCGCAATCACAAATGTAACTTTACTTGACTGATATGTCGATATTTCATCTAATTTTTGACTAATTTCTTCAGAACTAAAGTTTTTACCATGTAAATCCAAACAAATTACTACTTCATCATCCTTAATTCTTGATAGAATTGCTTCTCCTTCTTTTTGCTTTACAATCTCTTGTTCTGCAATCGATGCATTGGGAGCACAAGCACCATCAGGAACCTCCATGATTTCTATCTTTGTATAAGGACCTAAACGCTTAACATACTCTTGTATCCCATCGTTGAAGTATTTTTCTTTTATTTTCCCAACCGCAACGATTTTTATCATTCTAAGACAACCGTCACTGTAATTTCTGCATTATCTCTTACTATGGTTAATATAACTTCATCTCCAACATTTAAATCATATAGTACTTTTCTAAAGTCTTTAAACGTAAAGATATCAATATCATTTATTTTAACCAAGACATCTCCAGATAAAACTCCACTCGTATTAGCTGGTGTGCCTTCAAATACCTTTGTAATTAACACTCCACGAGTACGATCTAAATTAATTCCCATGTAACTCTTTTGATAAATAGTTAATTGAGATATATCTTTACCTATCACACCTAAAATTGGACGAAGTACTTGCCCGTTTTCTTTTAATTGATCCACGATCGGAATAATCTCATTAATCGGAATTGCAAAGCCTAAACCCTCGACATCTTCATTCGCAATTTTCATAGAAGTAATTCCCACTAAATCACCACTCATATTAATAAGTGGTCCACCACTATTTCCCGGGTTTATCGCAGCGTCAGTTTGAAGTACTGACATTTCCCAATCATCGATACCATTTTCGTCAATATCAACCGCTATTGATCGATCAACGCCAGAAATAATACCAAAAGTTACTGAGCCTTGTAAGCTTAAATCAAGCGGACTACCAATCGCAAGAATGTATTCCCCTTTTTTAACAATACTTGAGTCTCCTAAATTAAATGGCTCAACTGTAAATGATGGATGAACTCGAAGTAATGCGATATCACTAAAAGCATCACTACCCAATAGCTCTGCAACCATTGTTTCACCATTATCAAAGGAAACATATACTTCTGTTGCTCCTTCAACTACATGATGATTTGTCACAACATAAACACCTTCATCATCTTTACCATAAATAACACCACTACCTATTCCCAATACATTTTCATGTGCACTGCTGGTAATTCCAACAACTTTTGATTCTGTCTTGGATACGATACTTGTTAGATCTGTGGTAAAACCATTGATTGTGTTGTTATTGTAGATTGGACTTACTTTTTGAATAGATGTTTCTTGATTCTTTACTTTACTGATTTCATAAGTTAAGTAACTATTCCATACCAAGAGAACAGCAATTAGCGCTATGAGAAATTTCTTCATTATCTTTTCCTCCTTGTACTAATTCATACTGACCTGCTGCAACAATCACCAAATCAGCATTCAAACAATCTTTCTTTTTTAACAATGCTTCTGTGTTAACTTCTAAAGCTTTTTGTCTTGTATTCGCTTCTTCTGAAATATGAGCCAGGAATATTTGTTTCGTATTCTTTGTCACTATTTGTTCCAACACTTCTGCACAATTCTCATTACACAAGTGTCCATTATCTGAAAAAATACGTTGTTTTACAAAATGTGGTCTTCTTGATTCCATTAACATTTTAATATCATGATTACTCTCAAGCACAATATAATCAGCACCAACAAGTAATTCATAATAAGATTCATTTAAATAGCCTGTATCTGTTATATATACAAGTTTTTCACTACCATTTTCAATAACATAACCTACCGTATTCTCAGCATCATGGCTAAGTGGTAACGGTGTAATTGTTAGATGCTTTACATCAAATGATTGAAAAGGTTTAACAAGATGAAACATGATGCAATCATCCAGTGGACTTGCAGAATAAACTTCAGTATTTTTAAACATTTTGATTTGACTAATATGGTCAACATGATGATGCGTGATTAAGCACGCATCAACATCATTGAGAGTTACATTTAATTTTTGATAACTTAGTTCCAAATGTCTCCGTGTTGATCCACAATCAATGACAAGTGTACAATCATCATCTTGTAGAACAAAACTATTTCCTTTAGAACCACTACAACAAAGTGCAAATTTCATATTAACACGCCAAGAATCCATTACATGGATCTAATCTTTGGTTTGGATTTGATGATAACATGATAAAGAAATGAACGTGAGGTCCTGACGCTTTACCTGTCATACCTATTTGTCCAATAACCTCCCCTTTATCAACACGATCTCCTACTTTTAAATCCGTTGGTTTATTCATATGACCATAATAAGTACGATATCCTGTATTACCATGATCAATAATCATATAGTTACCATTGATACCTGTATAACCTACTTCATAGACCGTACCACGGTCAGCTGCGTATACATTTCCATAACGATTGTATGGATTTTGGAAGTCAACTGCTTTATGTCCTGAATAACATCCCCAACGACATGTAATAATTGGGTTATCAATTGGATAACGGAATGTACCAGTACCATTACCTGGAATTTCCAATGTACCTACACGAATAATTTCTTGTTGCGGTTGTATTGTAATAATAGAAGAAATTTCTTCCCCTGAAACGATAACTCCATTAATCCAAGTTTCTTCAACCAATGTATTTTTCGAACCTACTTTTGCAACCTGAATAACTTCTTCTTCATTGGTATACATTGTTGGATCTTCTTGATAAATTGTCCCTGCAGGTTCTTCATCTCTTTTACGTAATGATTCCTTCATTACCACTACATCAATCGGTGATTGGAAATAAGTTACATTCAATTGAGTTCCTGGTGATAATACCTGATCAACACTTGTTAGAATGTCATCATTGATATTTACAACTTGGCGATCTGATAAAAAGTTATTTTTACTTCCGACCCCTTGAATTGTATCTCCTGGAACAACAGTATAGTATTGTTTTTCTACACCTTCACCCCATTTTAAATATTCAAGTATTTCATCTTCAGTAGTCATAATTTTACTAGGTTCTGCATATGCTTTTTTCATTGTGATACTTTGTAGAATTTCAATCGCCATGTCACGTTCACCATAGGTTGTTAATGGTGGAACTGTTTCATTACTTGTGATTGCATTCAATGAACTTTCTTCTACAAAATACAACAAATACTTATGAAGAGCTTCTTCATACTTCTTTACATCATCTACATAAATAGTTGCGAATGTACCATTTTCATCCGCAAAGTCGATTGCGTTTACTTGTACTGTATATGAGTTTTTATCTTTCAAATATTGAGTGATTTGTTCATCAATATTTTCATATTCGTTATAACTTAATTCTTTAATTTCATAAATATCTTTCCCCGTGTCTAGATGTGTACCTGGGAATTTTTCTTCATATTGTTCACTATAAATTTGGCCTAATAAGTTTGAGATGGTTTTCTCATCACTTAAAACTCCAAGCAAAACACCTGAATCGTATATCTTAGTTACTTCCTTAGGTTCAAGACGTACACCTGTTACTTCTTGAGGAAGCAATGATTTTTCTATTTGAGCATTTGCTTCTACAACTTTAACTGTTCCCATATCAAAGATTTGTGGAAGTAAAAATACAATCGCTAAACTTGCAAGTGCAGCAATTACTAGGGGTAAAACTTTTTTCATCGCACTCACCTCTCTTTATTTGTTACTGTTGGGATTTATCAACATTATAAAAAGCATTTATATCTGCTTTAAACGCAACATCAATCTTACGAGTTGCACCATTACGATGCTTCGCAATGTCAACCTCAACAGATTCTATTCCATTTTTAATTGATTCTTCTTTCTTCTCATCATTGTAGTAAGATTCTCTAAATAATAACATAATGATATCCGCATCTTGTTCCAAGGCACCAGATTCACGAAGATCTGACATCATTGGACGTTTATCAGTTCTAGCTTCTACTCCACGAGATAATTGTGATAAGGCAATTACAGGTACCTTTAATTCACGGGCTAAAGCTTTTAGATTACGTGAGATTTCTGATACTTCTTGTTGACGATTATCACTTGATTTACTACCACTACCTGAAATAAGTTGAATATAGTCGATGATAATACATTGAAGACCTTGTTCAGCTTCTAACTTTCGACATTTCGAGAAGATTTCTGAAACACGTACTCCCGGTGTATCATCAATATATATTTTTGTTGATTTTAATTCTGTGACTGCTTCTGATAATTGATTCCATTCTCCTGTCGATAAGAACCCTGTTTTTAAATGATCTCCCATAACCGTACTCTTTGCAGAAAGAATACGTGAAATTAACTGTTCCGCAGGCATTTCTAGTGAGAAAATAGCGATTGCTTTCTTTGTATTAATTTGAGCAATATTCATTCCTAAATTAAGTGCAAAAGCAGTTTTCCCCATAGAAGGACGTGCAGCAAGGATAACTAAATCACCTGGTTGAAATCCATGTGTTAAGCGATCTAAATCTTTAAATCCTGTCGCAACTCCTGTAATAGGAGAGTGGTTATCTGACATCTTTTGAATGTTTTCAATGACTGAATTAATTACTTCTGTTCCTGTTCTAAAATCTGTTGTTCTACGATTTCTAGTTACACTAAGAATTAACTTCTCAGCACTATCTAAATAATCATCAATATCTACTTGTCCTTCAAAACCTTCTTCAGCAATACTTTGCGATGCTTCAATTAAATTACGCATGTATGCTTTGTTTTGAAGTATTTCTACATATGTTTTTGTGTTTGCACTTGTTACCGCTGCATCACAAAGTTGCATTAAGTAATCTACGCCACCAACTTGACTTAAACGATTAACATCATTTAGTCTTGCTGAAACTGTCGTCATATCCACTGGTTTACCCTCACTGTGCAAGTCAAAAACTGCACGGTAAATTTTACGATGTGCATCTAAGTAAAAATCTTGGTCACTCAATCCTGAATCCATCACAACAGTTAAACTGTTGGAATAAACCATGAGCGTTCCTAGTAATGACTGTTCAGCTTCTAAACTATTCGGCATTTGGCGAATCATACTTAATCCTACGCTTTCTCTTTAACGTGACACTTAATTTCTCCAATAACATTCTTATACAATTCTGCTTTCACAGTTGTATAACCTAAACCTGAAATTGGATCTGTATCAATAAACTTTCTCTTATCCACATGAATATCAAATTTCTTACTCAATTCTTCAGCTACTTGTTTTGTAGAAACAGAACCAAAAACTCTTCCATTCTTACTATTCAATGTAAACTCTAGTGTGATTTCTTTTAATCTTTCCTTTAATGCAATTGCTTGTTTTTCTAAATCAGCTGCATTTTGTCTTGCTTCTTCTTTTTGATCTTCTAATATTTCCATACTTTTTGCAGTTGCTTGTACTGCTAAGCCTTTAGATATAAGAAAATTTCTTGCATATCCATCAGCCACTTCTAATACTTGGCCTTTTTTACCAACTTTTTTTACATCACTCAGTAGGATTACTTTCATTTCCGTCAACCTCCTCAAAATATCGACTAATTGCATCAATTAGTTCGTTCTTTAATTCTACCACATCTTTGCCATCTCTTTGTAGTGCAGCAGCAGTTAAATGTCCTCCACCATGCATATTTTCCATGATACGTTGTACATTCACTTTTCCTCTACTTCTTGCACTAATCGCAATTTGGCCATCATTAATCATCGCAATCACAAAACTCGCTTGAACATCCTTAATTTGAAGGATATTATCCGCAACTTGTGACATCATGGAACGTGACACAATTTTATCAGTTACAGGTGCTATAACAATACCTTTTTCATATTGTTCACAATTATTCATAATCACAGATTTCATTGTAAATTCTGAATAAGTATCTTTTAAGTATTCATCTACTACAAGTGGATCAGCACCTAAGGTTCTTAACATACCTGCTGCTTCAAATGTACGTGTACCCGTTCTTACTTTAAAACGATTTGTATCAATAATCATACCTGCATACATTATGTTTGCTTCTAATTCATTTAATTCAATGCGATTTGATAAATAAGGTATAAATTCCGATATAAGTTCTGATGTACTTGATGCACCAGCTTCGATATAAACTAAGATTGGATTCATTTCTAAATCAGCACTACGACGATGATGATCAAATATAGCAATTTTCTTTGCATTCTCTAATAAATGAGAACCATTTGATTGTTTTAAACTATGATGATCAACCATGATAACAAGTGTATCATCACGATATTGATTCATCGCTTCATTCTCAGTTACAAATTGATGACGCGATAATAATTCTGTTTTATTCTTTTCAACTACAGCAGCAAGTTTCTCTTCTATACCACCTGTTTTCGCAATAATACAACATGCTTTCCCATAGGCTTGCGTAATGCGACTCATCGCAATTGCTCCACCCATACAGTCAAAGTCAGCTTCTTTGTGACAACAAATCACAACATTACCTGCTTTTTGAATTAAATCCTTCAATGTATTCGCCATAATTCTTACACGAACACGACTACGTTTTTCAATTGCTTCTGAACTACCACCAAAGAATTTAACATCTTCTCCAGCTCTTCTTATCGCTACTTGGTCTCCTCCACGTGATTGTGCTAAATCAAGTAAT
Source organism: Anaerorhabdus sp. (assembly GCF_036637135.1). GTDB lineage: Bacteria > Bacillota_I > Bacilli_A > Erysipelotrichales > Erysipelotrichaceae > Anaerorhabdus. Next base: position 35,062 of record NZ_JAVWNC010000002.1, read on the forward strand.
TGAATAACCATTTCATCTAACTCTTCAAAGTTTGTAGTCCCTCTTGCAAATGACATTGATAATGTAATTGATACATCTAATTCTTGCGCAGCACGACGTACCGTATTTAAAATACTAAAACGATCTTCTACTAATTCCTTAAATATATTTTCATTTAATACAACCATGTAACGGTCATTCTTTAAACGTCTTAGAAGTAACCCATGACGTTTACACCATTCCACTACCGGTTGTCGAATACTATTATTAATACTTGATGTTAATTTTTCATCTTCATAACGAGTTGATTCTTCATAGTTATCTAGGTTAATTAACCCTATAACAATTTGTTCACCCTCATATGCATCTTTAAACATCTTTGTCTCTGTTATATCTCTGAAGAATAATACTTTCGCATCATCTTTACGATGTACTAAATAAACATGATTATCTAACACAATCTCTACTTCTTCTGCTTTACCCGAAATCAAATCATCCGTCTCTGGAAGCCATACTAGTAACTTCTTTCCTATACGGTTAAATCCTCTTTCTTCAAAAATTTCACTCATCCAAGAAATAACATAATTATCATCATATGAAAGCATACCTGTTTCACCAAAGAGAAATGCTTCCTTCGCTTCAGTTCCTAAAACACGAGTTATCCCTACATTGGTTTCTTCTAAATCTTTTTCATATACATTAAATAAGATAACAAATATCGCAATTTCAATTATCGTAATCAGTGAAGGCAAAATAATATTAAAATCCCATAGCAGTTTAAAAAATACGATAATTAATACTTGGAAAACTAATAAAAGAGAAACTTGAATTTTCAGTTTATTTATTTTCTCCACTTTGAACCCTCCTCAATAAGTCCACTCTCCAATTGGTTGTAATATAAAGAAAACCAAATAAAGAAAGTGCTGGTATTGCTACTGGTAATAAAAAGATAATCGCAAATATTAAATAGAATGAAATATTCTTTTGAAATTTAGCAGCGCCTAAAACAAGTGCCCCAATATAACCAAAGAACATCAAATATAAATTAGAAGCTATATCCAAAATCATCATGAGTTCTTGAATCTTTGCATCTTGCGGTGTTTTGAGTAAAAACTCTGATCCAGCCCAACAAATTATCGCAACATATCCCAACCATTTTGGTGAAGATATTTGTGATAATGGTTTTGGTTTAGGAATTTGAAATCCCAAACGTGCAAGTAATAAACGAGAAAATAGATGGATTAATAAACCTTCTAATACTCCTGTTAAAAATACACTAAATATAACTGCAATACGAATCATTTGATCAATATCAAATGGCAATGCCGCAACGGATGTACCAAGTGTTTGATTAATCACTTGCTTCATTGTTTGAGCTTCCATAGCTATATCATAACCGAAAAAGGATGCAAATAAAACAGTTGTTACTAAATTAGAAACTACGGAAATTGTCATTGCAATAAGCATCAATCTGCGTGAAGTCCATTTTTGTTTTACCCCTTCTCCATAGATTAACCCTGTAGTTGCAGTAACACCAAAATAGAATATAGATTGTGGTGTACCAAAAATCAACGTCAGAAAAATCATTGCACTAAATGGCAAGAGTCCATCTTTCCACCCATATTTTGCAGTGAAAAATACCATTGGTAACGGTAAAATCCATACAAATAGTTCTACTACTCCCCCCAATTGACGATTAATAACCAGAAGTAATCCTAGTAATGCAGTCATCATTGCGCCATCGGTAATTTTTCTCACATTGTTATTCATTTTATTTCCTCCAAAAGTTCAAAAACCTCCATCACATTGACGGAGGTTTACCTGTTAATCATTAACGTATGGTAATAGTGCCATTTGACGAGCACGTTTAATTGCTGTTGCTAACATACGTTGATACTTAGCACGAGTTCCAGTTACACGTCTAGGAATAATCTTTCCGTTCGCTGAAACAAATTTCTTCAACAATTCAATATCTTTATAGTCAATAGAAGTAACGTTATTTTTAGTAAAGTAACATACTTTCTTACGACCCATTCTTTGCTTTTTGAATGCCATGGTAGATCTCCTTTCTAAAATGGTAAGTCATCACTTGAAATATCAAGCGATGGTCCAGCATTGAAATCATCGAACGCATTATCTGCTTCAAATCCTGATGCTTCCATACCTGAGTATGAAGGTCCATCAAATGATGTTGATGCAGGGCGGTTCTCTGACGCTGATTTTGATTCTAGTAATTGACAAGAATCGCAAACAACTTCTGTAATATAAACTTTTTTACCATCGGTACCATCATAATTACGTGTTTGTATACGACCTTCAACACCTAGTAGCGCACCTTTTTTTGCATATTGCCCTAAAAAGTCAGCTGTTTGGCGCCAAGCTACGCAGTTTATAAAATCTGCTTGTCTTTCTTGCGACTGCCCAGATACACGACGATTGCATGCAACTGTGAATGAAGCAACAGAAAGGCCTGATGATGTTTTTTTAACTTCAACATCTTTAGTTAGTCTTCCGACTAAAACGACACGATTTATCATGGGTCACCTCTTAGTTTTCGTCTTGTTTTACAATCATGTAACGAACAATGTTTGAATTGATACGCATTAAACGATCGAATTCTTTAACTGTTTCGTTGTCAGCTTCAAATGTTACTACCATGTAATAACCTTTGGTCATGTCTTCTATACGATACGCAAATTCTTTCACGCCCCACTCATCCACATTCACGATTTTACCACCACCGTTAGTGATGATACCGTGCATAGACTCGATTACTTCTTGGCGTTTAGCATCTTCTAAAGATGCATTTACGATGTACATGACTTCATATTTTCTCATGTGTACACCTCCTTATGGTCTGTTGGCCTCTTCAGGCAAGGAGTAGACGATTAATCTACCCGTGCCTTAGATTTTATCACATGTAATCTAACATGTAAACTTATTTCAACGAAAATACCTCTATTTCAAGCCTTTTTCCTTAACTTTTGTATCATTTAGTAGTACTGTATCAATAGAAGGAGAATATTATGAATAAAAACAAGATCTTATCTATCATTTTCGCTATTTTAACACTCATCATTACCCATCTTGCCTGTATTGTGATAACTCATAATTATGTACAGGGTTATTATGCTATTAAATACGTTGGTGCCAGTGCACCTGCCAGTATCGCATTTCTGTGGCTAATTCCTTTTGGCTTCGGGATCCTTCTTTTTTCTATGCTTGCTTACTCTTATTACAAGAAATATAAAAATACTAATAATAGGGATAATTAAATCATTTATAACCTTTATTTATTGTCATTTTATGCTAGAATAAGTAAGTACAATAAGGGGGTACGAAAAATGACAAAGAAAAGTTTATTTTCTACAAAAACAATTGTTGCTACTGGTTTAGGTGCAGCATTATTCATGGTTTTATTCATGTTCGTAAAGATTCCATCACCAATTCCTGAAACAAACTTACAAATCGCTTATGGTGTATCTGCATTCTTTGGAGCAGTATTTGGTCCAATTTGTGGATTCTTAGTTGCATTTATCGGACATGCATTAAATGACTTCAGTTACGGAGCACCTTGGTGGAGCTGGGTTATTGCGTCTGGGGTAGCTGCTGCAATCGGTGGTATGGTTTACTTCATGATTGATGCTGAAAGTGGAAAAATTGGAAAATCTGAAATTTTCAAGTTCTGCGCTATGAACATTGTAGGTAATGCTATTGCTTGGGGAATCATTGCTCCAGTATTAGATATTGTCATCTACGCTGAACCAGTTAACTTAGTATTTACTCAAGGACTCGTTGCATTTGTTCTAGATGCTATCTGTGCTTGTGTTATTGGGTCATTATTATTAATTGCGTATGCAAAAACAAAAACTAGTAAAGGCTCGCTTACAAAAGAATAATACTTATTACTTGTAATATCGATGGGCTAATATTTAATTAGCCCATTTTTAAATTTAGTAGACAGAAGAGGTGAATCTATGACACAACCAGTTATACAATTTAAAGATTTTTCCTTTCAGTATTTCTCTCAAGCAGAACCTACATTGCATGATATCAATCTAACAATTAATGCTGGTGAAAAAATATTAATTGTTGGACCTAGTGGAAGCGGTAAAAGCACTCTAGGGCATTGCTTAAATGGATTAATCCCTTTTTCATATAAGGGTGAAATCAAAGGTTCTTTAACAATTCATGATACTGAGACCAAAACACAAACAATATTCGATTTATCCAAACAAATTGGAACAGTGCTACAAGATTCTGATGGACAATTCGTAGGACTTACTGTAGGTGAAGATATTGCTTTTGCATTAGAAAATGACAATGTAGCTTTACCTGAAATGAAAGAAAAAGTAAAACGAATCGCTCAGCTTGTTTCTATGGAGGAATTATTAGAAAGTAATCCATTTGAATTATCAGGCGGACAAAAACAACGTGTATCACTTGCAGGTGTACTTGTTGATGATGTAGACATTCTACTTTTTGATGAACCACTTGCAAATCTTGATCCAGCTACTGGAAAAACTGCAATTGAATTAATCGATGATATTCATTTTGAAGGTAAAACAGTAGTAATTATTGAACATCGTTTAGAAGATGTTTTACATCGCAATATAGACCGTATCATTGTAATGAATGAAGGTCGTATTCTCATGGATGATACACCTAATAATGTATTATCAAGCAACATCTTGTTGGAACAAGGTATAAGAGAACCACTTTATATTACGGCATGCAAATACGCTGGAATTACTATAACTCCAGATATGCAACCAGAACATATTTCAACATTCAACATTGATGCCGTCCAACAACAACTACAAACTTGGTTTAAAAACCACAATCGTTCTATGGTTACTCCAAATGAAAAATCATTGCTTGAGATTCAAAACTTATCATTCAGTTATGATGGCAAAAGAAAAATACTAGACGATATCAACATCCAAATTAATGAAGGAGAAATGATTTCAATCGTTGGTAAAAACGGTGCTGGTAAAAGTACTTTATCAAAACTCATTGTTGGGTTCGAAAAGGAAGACATTGGTTCTATCTTATTAGAAGGTCAAGACTTAGTTGATTTCACAATTAAGGAACGTGCTGAACATGTTGGTATTGTTCTACAAAATCCAAATCAAATGATTTCTAAAAACTTAATTTATGATGAAATTGCATTGGGATTACGCATACGCAATATCAATGAAGAAGAAATTGAAAAACGCGTTATTGATGTCATGAAAATTTGTGGTTTGCTACCATTTAAGAACTGGCCAATTAGTGCGCTAAGTTATGGGCAAAAGAAGAGAGTTACAATTGCTTGTATCTTGGTTCTAAACCCTAAAATATTAATTCTAGATGAACCAACTGCTGGGCAAGATTATCATCACTATTCAGAAATCATGGGATTCTTAGAGAGTCTAAATAAGAATGGGCAAACAATAATTCTTATTACTCATGATATGCATTTAATGCTTGAGTATACTCCACGAGCTATTGTATTAGCGAATGGTAAGAAACTTGCAGATACAAAAGCATATGAAGTTCTATGTAATCCAACATTAATTCATGAAGCAAATTTAAAAGAAACTTCTTTATTTGAATTAGCTAAGAAAGCACACATCAATGATCCATTAAAATTTGTTGAATGCTTTATTATTCAAGAAAGAAAGGAGCGCAATCATGAAAATTAAATTGTTCTCCTATAATCAACTAGACACTTACATACATCATTTAAGTGGACTTACTAAATTCATTTGTTTCTTACTACTCACTACTACTGTCATGTTATCATTTGACATTCGTGTTATCTTGTTTGTTTTGATATTATCATTTGCTTTATTTAAAGTAGCGAAGATTAAATTTGGACAAGTTAAACTTATGCTTGTTTATGTATTTATCTTCTTGATTACTAACTTTATCCTTACTTTTATTTTCGCACCATTACAAGGTGTTGAAATTTATGGTACAGAACATGTCTTGTTTACCATTGGTGGACCTTATGTTGTAACACTTGAACAATTGTTTTACCAAATCACTAAACTACTAAAATATTTATCGATTGTACCTCTTGGAATTATGTTCTTCTTAACGACTAACCCAAGTGAGTTTGCATCATCGCTAAATAAAATAAAAGTTAACTATAAAGCGTGTACTGCATTATCATTAACACTTCGATATTTCCCAGATGTTCAACGTGACTATCACGCAATATCACTCGCTCAACAAGCACGTGGTACTGAATTATCGAAGAAAGAAAAATTATCAAAACGATTTAAGAGTATTCTTGCCATTTTAACACCACTTATCTTTACGACATTGGATCGTATTGAACTAATAACCAATGCTATGGAGTTAAGAGGCTATGGCAAGAGTAAAACGCGTACATGGTATGCATATCGTCAATTAACACGTAATGATTATGTAGCAATGTCAATCTGTCTTGCGATATTCATTGCATCATTACTCATCACAAGCTTTGTAAATCATAGTATTTACTTTAACCCATTTATATAAGGAGATAAAACAATGGAAAAACCTATTTTAGTATTTCAAACCGACTTTACATATAAAGAAGGTGCCGTATGCGCAATGTACGGAGTTGTAAAAAGTGTTGATCGCTCATTAGAAATCATGGATGGAAGTCATGAACTTCCTCAATATGATACATGGTCTGCATCATATCGTTTATACCAATCAATGAAGTTTTGGCCTGAAGGTACAATCTTTGTATCAGTCGTTGACCCAGGTGTTGGCACAACAAGAAAAGCATGTGTTGCGAAAACAAAAGATGGTTACTATGTTGTAACACCAGATAACGGTGCTTTAACACATCTTAAAAAATATGTCGGTATTACTGAAGTAAGAGAAATCGACGAAACTGTAAACCGTTTAAAAGGGAAAGGAACTGAAGGCGTTGCAATATTCCATGGTCGTGATTTATTTGGTTATTGCGCAGCTAAACTTGCATCCGGCATGATTACTTATGAACAAGTAGGTCCTGCATACTCTGTTGATGATATCGTTACACATGAAATCTTAGAACCTACTGCATCAACAAATAAAGTAGAAGGTATCTTTGAAATCAATGATCCAAACTTTGGAAATCTATGGACTAATATTCCATTATTAACAATGCAAGAAGCTGGTTTCAACTATGGTGATTACATCAATGTTGAAATCAAACACAATGGTGAAACTAAATTTAATCAACCTGTGCTATTCCATAAATCATTTGGTATGGCTAAACTTGATGAACCTATTATTTATAACAATGAACTTATGAAAGCATCTCTTGCTGTTTCAATGGGCAACTTCGTTGAAAAGTATGGCTGTGATTTTGGTTCTGATTGGACAGTAACATTTACTAAATAGGAGAAAAACATGAAAAAAACATTAGTATTACAATCTGACTTTGGCTTGGTAGATGGTGCTGTAAGCGCCATGGAAGGTGTTGCCTTTGGCGTTGATGAAACATTACGTATTCGTAACTTAACTCATGATATTACACCTTACAACATCTTTGAAGCTAGCTACCGTTTATTTCAAACCGTTGAGTATTGGTCAGAAGGAACTGTATTTGTATCTGTAGTTGACCCTGGTGTTGGATCATCTCGAAAAAGTGTTGTAGCCTTAACAAATGCAGGTCATTATATTGTAACTCCTGACAATGGCACATTGACACATATCAAGAAATACATGGGTATCAAAGCTATTCGCGAAATTTCCGAAGTATCAAATCGTCGTGCAAATACCGAAGCTAGTTACACATTCCACGGTCGTGATGTATATGCCTTCACAGGTGCACGCCTTGCTTCTGGTGTTATCGATTTTGAAGAAGTAGGTCCTGAACTATCAGTAGAAAGAATCGTTGAATTACCAGTTACAGAAACAGTTGTTACTGCTGAATCAGTTCAAGGTTCTATCGATATCCTTGACGTTCGTTTTGGTTCATTATGGACTAGTATTGAACGCGAAGAGTTCTTAAGTATTAATCCAGAATATGGTGAAAGACTTGAAGTAACAATCTATAACAATGATATGCTTGTATACCAAAACCAAGTAGTTTATGGAAAGAGTTTCGCTGATGTAAGAATTGGTTCTCCAATTATCTACATTAACTCCGTATTCCGTGTTGGTATCGCAATTAATCAAGGTTCATTCTCCAAAGCATACAACATCGGTGTTGGTGCACAATGGAGCGTAGAAATTAAGAAAGCGTAAGATGATGGCTGATTTTCAGCCATTTTTTTATTACCTAATTTATTTTTTTCATAAGCAAAACTGAAGCCTATTCCATAGAATAAACTTCAGTTTATTTTTACATATTCATATTTAATACTAGTACCTACCACTACATCTTCAATCTTATTAACTATTAACCAATCATCCATATTCCCTTGATGATCAAAATCTAGTGGTTCAATGATTTCAACACTATCAAATTCAACTAGACATAGATACTTCTTTAACCACCGTTCACTTTGCTTAGCTGTTAAGTTTAATTTTTCTTGATTCTTTTGTAATATATCCGCACTTTCATCCAATGATAATTTCATATAATTTTCCACATGTTTCACAATAGCTTTTGCAGTAATTTTTTTTGTGCCTTTTTCCATAAAGTATAATTCTTCACCTTCAAATACACGACTGTGAGGAAATTTTCTACCCGCCGCTCCGCGCACTATCATTGTCTTTGTTCCAGCTAAGATTTTATCGAGTTCTTTATTTCCTTTGCCACCGGCATTATCACAATATACTAAATGTACCATCTACTCATCCTCCTCAATAGGTATCCATATTTGACTTAAGTAATCATCACTAAATGAGTTGCCTTCGCTGTACCATTCTACTTCTGGACAATCAGCATGCGCAAATGGATATTGTACAACCCATTCTTCATTTAGATAACGCCATCCATTTTGTATCGCTTCTGGTATTCTTCCCGTACAATCGAAGACTGCCCAAGTTTCCTTCGGTAGTATCACTTCGATTAAATCATCTTCTTTCGCATCACTCGCAACACACAAAACATAATTTATTTCATTCTTAATTGGATCATAATCTGTGCATAATCCAAACATACCTGATGGTTTCCTCGTATCCAACGCTACTAAGCGCGCAAATGTTCCATCACGAAAGCTTTCTGCCCAAAACTCTGGAATAGCTTTGTAGTTATTTCCATTATCACATGATATTCTTTTCTTTTTGCCAATACATCTTATTTCTGGTTTTTCTTCAATACGCCAAGCAAATTCTTGTTTATCATCAATTTGCATCTTCGGGAATACTCTTAATTCTACATCTTTGTTTTTTGCATCTTTAGGTGCCACACCATGAAATAGACTAAATGCTTTGGTGAATGATGTCGGAGAATCATAACCATACTTATAGCTAATATCAACAACCTTCATCTTTGTACTTTTTAGATCATATCCAGCTAAGGTGAGTTTTCGATTACGAACATATTCTGCAAAACTCATCTCATTCATATAGGAAAATACTTTTTGAAAGAATCCATAAGAACATCCTGCAATTCTTGTAATCTCTTCAATATCAATCGGATCTTCAGTTCGTTGTAGATGATTCTCAACATAGTTAATAATTTCTTGTAACTGTTTATTCCATTCCATATCATTACCTCATTACTTACTCTTATTCTACTTGAATAAATTTATACTTTCATCTCATTTTTCGTTCTAATAGGATAGAAAAAAGATATGATTTTCATCATATCTATTGAAGTGAGTTTAAAAATCTTTCCATTCTTTCCAGTGCTTCTTTAATTTCTTCAATACTATAAGCATAAGAAATTCTCACATACCCTTCACCACATTTACCAAATGCAGATCCTGGAACTACCGCAACTTTTTCTTGATTCAATAATTTTTCACAGAAATCATCCGAAGATAATCCTGTTGATTTAATACTAGGGAATACATAGAATGCACCTTCTGGTAAATGACATTTTAAACCGATTCGATTTAATCCATTTACAATAAAGTTTCTTCTACCTTCAAATGACTCACGATGTGTATCACAATCATTATCACCTCTTGCTGCAGCTTCAACAGCTGCATACTGACTAATTGTCGAAGGACACATAATGCAATATTGATGTACTTTATTCATTGATTTGATGATATCTTCATCCGCTAATAAATAACCTACACGCCATCCAGTCATCGAATACGCTTTTGAAAATCCATTGATTATGATGACTTGTTCCTTGATTTCATCAAATGATGATATCGTACAAAACTTATCTCCATAAGATAACTCTGCATAAATCTCATCTGTAAGAACGACAAGATCATGTTCCTTAATGAGTGGAATTAATTCTTCATAATCTTCTTTATTCATAACTCCACCTGTAGGATTACCAGGGAAGTTCAAGAACAAGATTTTTGTTTTATCACTAATTGCATTTTCCAATGCTTGTTTTGTTAATTTGAAATGATTTTCTTCTTTCAATTCAACGATTACTGGTACACCACCTGCAAGACGAACCAATGGTTCATACGCAACATATCCTGGTTGAAGCAAAATAACTTCATCTCCTGGATCCAATAGAGTACGCATTACAATATCAATAGCTTCTGAGCCACCTACTGTAATCATACATTGTTTTTGCCAATCATAACTAACGCCAAAGCGACGACGATAATAATTACATATTTCTTTTCTTAATTCGGGTAACCCCACATTACTTGTGTAAAATGTCTTACCACTTTTAATTGCATAAATTGCTTCCTCACGAATATGCCAAGGTGTTTGAAAATCCGGTTCCCCTACCCCTAACGATACTACTCCTTCCATTTGACTTGCCATGTCAAAGTATTTACGAATACCTGAAGGAGGTATTTCTTGAATCAATTTATTTAGATATTTTTTACCACTCATGGTGTGATAAGTAATCGATTAGCAGGTAACTCATCTTCACTAATGATTACTCCTTCTACTTTATATTGTTTAAGAACGAAACATGTAACAGTATGTTTAACACCTTCAATAGGTGCTAGCTTTTGGCCAACGAAATCCGCAACTTCACGCATTGTTTTTCCTTGAATAACAACCATGAATTCACTTTTACCACTCATTAAATATAAACTAGATACTTCTGGGAATTTAGATATTTCCGCGGCGACATTATCATAACCACATTCACGTTCTGGTTGTGCACCAACCTCAATTATTGCCATACAGTGATCACGATTTGTCTTGTCCCAGTTAATTACAGTGTGATAACCACAAATAATCTTTTCTTCTTCAAGACGTCGTTTAGTACGGACAACAACTTCTTCAGTTTCATTTAGAATATCCGCTAAATCAGTAATTGAAATACGTGGATCATTTTCTAAAACATGTAACAGTTTTAATTCATCCATAAGACACCTCTTTCTTAACTCTATTTTAGCATTTCTTAAGGGCTTTGTAATCAAGAAATAAAGAAAAGGATGAAACAGAATACGGTTCCATCCTCTTACTTAATCCTTATATCATTATAGCCTTACTATTCTAAAACAATGAAGTCATTTTGTATTACTAAACTCTTTTCAAAAATTAGAAACTCACAATGATTACTCACATTCTAATTATTCACTATAGAATTGATGCTTCTATAGTCCAAAAATAGCTGATACTACGCAACATACTACGACCAATGACAACAGGATTGTAGTTGTTTTTATTTTTTTACCTAAAATCCAGTACATAAATCCAAATACGCCTAGTTGTATTAGACATGGCATAATTTGATCAAGATAATAAGTTAAGGGTTGTGCAAAATCACCACTACCTACCATAATTGGTAAATCTAGCCATATTTGTTGACAAATCATTCCACCGATAACCATTAATCCAATAATACCGGCATAATAGGAAATCTTGTTCATGATACCTGTTTTTGCGATTTTTTCAATAAAGCTGGATCCAAAAGAATATCCAAATTTCAAACTATAATAGCGAATGATAAATGCTGGAATATTGAATATCAATAAATATAAAATCGGTCCAAGAATATTTCCAGCAGATGCAAATGAGATTGCAATACCTGCCGCAATAATTCTCAATGTTCCAGGAATTAATGAGTCACCAATTCCTGCTAGTGGTCCCATTAATGATGTTTTAACAGCATTAATTGAGTTACCATCAAATTCCTTATTATTTGCATTTTCTTCTTCCATTGCAGCATTTATACCCATTAATAATGGTGAAATTTGTGGTGTAATTGCCATGAATTCAAGACCACGTCTCAATGCTTCAACTCGTTTCTCTTCATCTTCTTTATTTGGATACAACTTACGAACAACTGGTGTTAACGCATATGAATAAGCAATATGTTGTTGACGTTCATAATCCCACGAAATATCCAACTGACATGAACGAATGAATATTTGATTTAATTCTTTTTTGGTTAATTTCTTTACGCTACTAGAACTCATTGTCATCTTGTCCACCTCCATTCATTGCTACAGTGTTATTTTTCTTTTCATTAAAATAAAGGAAAGCTACAATACATGCGCCTAAACCTGCAAGTCCTATAATTGATACATTGAGATAAGCACACAATAGGAATCCCAAGAATAAGAAACATGCTAATTGTTTGTTCATAATCATTCTCGCAATCATCGCAAACCCAATAGCCGGAATTAGTCCTGTTGCATAATTTAATCCACTATTTAACCATTGAGGAATACTTGCGATAACAACTTCAATTACTGGTTGACCAAAATAGAAAGCCAATGCAACAATTCCTGCTTGAGGAATTATTTGCACAACAATCGCAAGATAGTGCATCATATCCACACCATTACAATCTCCTTTATCTGCATAGCGATCTGCCCTATGCCCAATAATAGGTACAACAAACATCATCATGAAATTTGATAACAAGGCTGTTAATGTTGCAACCGGAACTGCTAACAGAACTGCTGACGCTACATCAGCACCAGTTAGAATTACATATGCAGTCCCAAGAATTGCTCCAGATGTATAATCCGGTGGGTTACTTGCTCCAATAGGAAACGCACCTAACCAAACAAGTTCTAATGTTGCCCCTGCCATAATACCTGTTCTTAAATCATTTAAAGCTAATCCCACTAATGTAGAAACAACTAGTGGTCTACCTATGTTTGAACTCGCAAAGAAACTGTTCAAATAACCAAAGGCAGCAATACAGAAAATCAATAAAGCTTGTACTAACATTTTTACTATCCTCCTTTTTATTTAATAAGGTCAATTGCATTTTGACCCTTATCTTCTGGTACCATTTTTACTTCTATAGAAATTCCACGGTCATTCATATCCTTCAATCTTTCAATTTCTTCTGGCGAAACAAACACAGCCATTGAGATTTGTTTCTTACCATTCTCTGCTTTGACACCACCTAGATTAACTTCTTTGATTGTTGTTACTTGCTTCGTTAATTCATCAGCGTCTTTTATAGATTCAACAATAATCATTAATCGATATTTATCTGTTGCTCCTGAGTTCAAAGCTTTAATCGAATCTTCTAAACTTTTGATTACCAACTTAACACCACTTGGTGCCGCCATTCTTAATGCCGACATACGAAGTGAATCTTTTGCAACCTCATCGTTTGCAATAAGAATACAATCAGTTCCTAAACTTTTTGTCCAAGCGAATGCAACTTGTCCATGTAGTAATCGATGATCAATTCTTACTAGATTTATCATTTTATTTACCCCTCATTCTATTCATAATGTCAGTAATTTCTTTGACATGCTCTGCGCACACATCACCTGTATCAATGCGTGTATCTTTAAAGTAGCTTCCAATGATTGCTGCATCTGCGATATTCATTTGCTCAACTAAGGTATCTTTAGTTATTCCTGCCGCAACAATTACCGGGAAATCACCCACTACTTCTTTGAAAAGTTTTATCTTTTCAATTGATGTATTCTCTCCAGTTGCTTCCCCAGTGACACAAATACCATCACATCTTGTCATTGCGATTTTTAAGTCTTCTTCAACGGTTCGTTCTGAAAGCACTGGTTGATATTTAAACCGAACACCACCTATTAAACTTGCTTCTGAATTTTCTCTTTCAATTTTGAAAAATTCATGTAGAGATGGTTCATCTCTTTCTTTTACATGTCCAACAACAGAATCTATCTGTATAAATTGCGCATGATATTTATTTGCTAAATGAAATCCTAGATGATCAACATTCAAACAGTTTACTCCATAAGGAATTGAGAGATTACTTTGTTCAACATAATTTAATATTCTTTCTAATTGAATATAATTTCCAAAATATGTTTCCAGAATAATTCCATCAATACCATTATTTATATAAATATCGATTTCCTTCTTAGCTCTTTCAAATACATCTTCATCATCTGTTCCTTTAAGATGAATCATTCCAATAATTGGTTTCTTATTTTTAAATAGTGATAAGAAATCTCTGCTCATAATTTTTCCTCTTTCTAAAAGTCATTCTCGACTTGGTCTATTTGGTTAGAAAATTCAATAAACTTAATACCCTCTTTTGTTTCTTGTACTATGTCCGCTATATTTAGTGTCGTTAATGGCTCACAGAAACTTAATAATAAATTTAATACCATTGCCAAATTCAACCCTGTAAATAATCGTACATTGGGATATTTTGTTAATGGAACCATTGCTGTACATACACTTGCTCCATATAAGTCTGTAACTATTACATACTCTATTTCTGGACTGTTTTTTATTTCTGTTTCTAACTTCTCTGCATAATCTGTTGGTGAATTACCTGGTAATAAACAATATGTTTCAATTGAATCTGCCATGCTCCCTGTGATTAATTTTGCGGCATCTTTCATGCCTTCTGCCAAATGACCATGTGATGCTAAAATCGTTTTCCTCATGTTTCCTCCCTCTTTTTAGGCGCACTAAAAACAACTTTTAATGCTCTATTTCAAATGTACTTTTATTTATTACTAGATCTCACTGAGAACTTGTAAATGTCACTTCGAATATATTGCTCGTTATAGTAAAGCACTTGATTCATATCTCCAACTACCAACTGGCTAATATAGAGTAATGGAGTTCCAACTACGCAATCCAAATGTTTTGCTTGTTCTTTTGTTGCATATTTAATTTCAATAACATCATCAAAGAATTTCGCTGTATTTCCTGTATTCTCTCTAATCACATCCAAGAGTGGTTGAGACTCAACTTCTTTATTTAACATGAAATCAAAGTTTGCAATAAAATAGTCTTCTTCTAACATACTTGCTCTACCATCGATAAATCTTAAACGTTGCATATGAATAACTTGTTCTTGTTCAGTAATATTTAAGCAATCGCAAATTCGTTTATCGACTTTTTTTAGTCCTTTGAAGATTACTTCTGTACTTGGTATTTTTCCAGCTTGTAAGCAAGATTTTGTAAAACTTCCCTCTGCACTGACAGTTTCGACAAAGACAGGTAATGATACAAATGTACCTTTGCCATGTTTTTTTACAAGTACATTATCATTACAAAGTTTTTGTATTGCGCTTCTTACCGTAATACGACTTACATTGTAAGTTTGACTCAGTTGCTCCTCCGAAGGAATTTGACTTCCTATTTTGTATTCCCCTGATTCTATTTTCTCCATAATCGCATCATAAAGTTGTTGATATAAAGGTGCTGCAACATTGTTTTGTAGATTATTCATATATCCTCCATGTAAATATGCAAAAATTCTCCCTGTTTATATAAGACATCATAACACGTATTATTATATTGTCAAACTATTTTCTTTTGTATTTACCAAATAAAAACTCCCCTATTCCATCCAGTCTTAATTTGACTTTCTGTTAATAGTAGGAGTTTTTCACAATATTTTTTTATTAATTCTCTTTTAATAATTCTTCATAATTATCTTTAGGCATCGGTTTTGCATAGAAGAAGCCCTGTGCAATATAACAAGATAACTTTTCTAACAACTCTACTTGTTCTCTTGTTTCAACACCTTCAACAACTACAGACATATCCAATCCTCGTGCTAATGAAACAATATTACTTAAGATAAATCCTGCGCGATTACTTGTTTCCGCATCTCTTAAGAATTCTCTATCTACTTTAAGGACATCCGCAACAATATCTTTTAGAAGATTGAATGAAGAATATCCACTTCCGAAGTCGTCAACACAAATTAAGAATCCTTTTGATCTCAACTGACTGCAGATACGTCCAAAATCTTCAATACTCTCATGAATAATTGTTTCTAGTAACTCTAACTCAACCAAATGTGGTGGTAAATCATACTTATTGATAATTGCCTCTAGACGTTCGACATATCCTTCACTATAAACTAACGCTTTTGATTGGTTCACCGATATAGGTAGAGGTTTGAGGCCTTTAGTAAGCCAATCTCTCTGCATCCTACATACTTCCTCTAAAACAAACATATCTATGTTTACAATAAATCCATTCTTTTCAAATAAAGGAATGAAATCTGCTGGTGATATTACTTTACCATCTCTAATCCAACGAACCAATGCTTCCGCTCCAACCATTTTGCCTGTATTAATATTCATTTTAGGTTGAAGATAAACTTGAAACTCTCTATTATTCAATGCTTCGTACATTACGTTTTCAACTTCTTTTTCTGAAATTGCATTTCCTCGCATCTTTTCGGTATAGAAACAGAACTTACGTTCAGATTCTTGTTGCTTCGCAGTTTGATGCGCCATAGTCGCTCTATCCATAATCATACCCACATCTTTTTCATGTGGTGGTACTTTATATACCCCTGTAGTAAAGTTTACCTTATATTGCTTGCCTGCTTTATTTAGTTCCTCTTTAAAACTATTTCTAAATTCTGTACCCATTCCAATAACTTCTTCATCTGAATCACACATCAATAAACACATGAAGTTATCACCACTTTCATGACAATATAAATCTTCATTTGTTAAGATTTTTGATATTAATTTTTCCATTTCAAGTAAAACAAAATCACCTTCAGAATAGCCATACATATCATTGATCATTTTGAAATTATCTACATCTACTCGAACCATATATAAACCAGCTTTATAATTCGATAGTTTTTCTTTAACTAAAATTCTAAATTTATTTATATTATTACAATTCAATAATGGATCTATATACGCTAATCGCTCAAGTCTCTTCTTGTTTCGATAATCCATCAAGATAATCGCTAATAATAATCCTCCAAATAAGAATATTGAAACCATCACACTGACTAAATTTCTCATGATTAATCGATTCGCATAATCCATTACAACTGATTTAGGGACTACCGATATAACAACCCAGTCATTAATGTTAGAAGTTACAAATGTAGCGACTACACTATCATTTTCTGTTTTATATTCAATGACTCCATCTTTATGATTCATGATATCATAACGTACTTCATCACACACTTCTTGACTGTTGCCAGACTCTTCAACGATGGTAAATAAATTCAATTCACCCTGGAAATCTTCATCCCTTCCGGAATGCGCAATAATTGTACCTTTTGTATCCACAATATATGAATATCCATACCCATTAAATATACTTGTATTAATTAATTCTGAAAATACCGACGGTCGATTCGTCGCAATAACTACACCTTTTAACTCACCTTGCCAATAATAAGGGGTTGCATAAACATTAATCACTTGACCATCTGTTTTATCAATCATTTGATTTGAAACACTACTTATTCCTTGTAATGCAAGTTTAAAATACTCACGATCATTTGCATTAAAGTTTTCACCATCTGTTGCATATACATTTCCATCTAAATCGATAAATCCCAATCGTTTAAATTGAGTACGTTGTGCCTCTAATCCTAATACTTCCATAATTCGGCTTATTTCATATACATCAATACCACCAGCGATATTTGATATTGCCTTTATTTTATCTAGTTCTTGATTCACAACTTTATCAATTGCATTTGCATTTAAAACCGCAATCTCTGTAAGAAATTGTCTATTTTGATTATCAAGGTCATCTTTTGTCGCCTTGACTATAAATCCGCCCATCATTAAAAGAGTACTTAAAATCACTATTACGATCAATGTCCATCGCATTATTTTTGATGAATTCTTTTTCATAACGTATCTCTCCCACACACGTACTACTTTTCTACCTGTAATCTATTATACAAGAAAAAAACAGTTTTTTAACTGTTTCTTAATCTAAATCAACTAATTTTCCTTCTTTTAAGAATACTCTATGGTCAGAAAGCTTTGAAACTTCATTACTGTGCGTTACTACAATAACTGTTTTTCCAAATTTTTCTGTCAACA
This sequence comes from Anaerorhabdus sp., assembly GCF_036637135.1. Taxonomy (GTDB): domain Bacteria; phylum Bacillota_I; class Bacilli_A; order Erysipelotrichales; family Erysipelotrichaceae; genus Anaerorhabdus. The sequence continues at coordinate 53,295 of NZ_JAVWNC010000002.1, forward strand.
TTTTGAATATACTGATGATTTCTTGTTCAGTTGCAGTATCCAAGTTTCCCGTAGGTTCATCCGCAAAGATTAAATCAACGTTAGAAGCTAAGGCACGTGCTATCGCAATACGTTGTTGTTCTCCACCTGATAAATGTGTAACCAAACGTTCTGCTTTTGACTTAACAATTCCGAATTTTTCTAATAGTGCATATCCTATTTCTTTTTGATTTTTTGGCATTGGATTATCTGTCTCCAACATTGCCACTTCAATATTTTCAATACCTGTTAAATATTGAATTAAATTATATGCTTGAAATACAACACCAATTTTATTTCGTCGATATTTATATAATCCAATCTTATCTAAGTCTTCCCCATCAAAACTAATACTTCCACTCTCTTGTTTATCAAGTCCTGCAAGAATGCTTAGTAATGTTGTTTTACCTGATCCTGATGGACCAAGAATTGTATAGAACTTTCCTTCTTCAAAATTATAACTTAAGTCTTTTAATATTTCTCTTCGATATCCACCATCAATGTAACCATAATTGATATTTTCTATTTTTAGTTTTGTACTCATTTTATCCTCCTATGACAACATGATTCTCTTTGGATTTAAACGCATGATCATGGCAGAAGGTATGAGTATACTCACAAAGACTACCAAGATACCTAAGCCATATATTTCAAGTATTAATATTGGATTGATTGATACATGATAATTTTGCAGTAATTCATCTTGACTGATTTCTGTGAAATATGATTGATCTCCAATCCATGAATAGTTTGTATCCGTTTCGATTTCTTCATCTACATTATTTTGTTGATAGTCCAATACCAAATCGCCAACCTGACCCGCAATCAAGCTTCCACTTGCTACTGCTAGTGTAAATCCCATAAGTCCAATAATTAATAATTCAGTAAATAGTTGCAAGACTACTTTTACTTTACTAACACCCAAAGATAAGAGAACTCCTATTTCAAATTCACGTGTTTTTAGTGTTAATGCAGTAACTAATGAAATGATTACAATTGCATTTAATGCTACAATCCACACAATAACATTCGCAAAGAAAGATAATGAATCTAATGGTTTCGCAAGTTCATTAAATTCTTTCTCATTAGAATTGAATTTAATATATGTTTCTTCATTTGATTTATTGTCATCTACAAACGAATGAATATCATTCGCATTCTTAAGTAAGAATGTTGCTTTATTTGTATTAAGGTAATCATTTAGTGTTGGTCGATCTTGACCCTCTATCATCGCAGTATTACCAGTTTTTTCAAAGTAATCATATACTTTAGATATTAAGTTATAACTAAAGTCTGCATGGGCAGTTAGTGGAACTAATATAGCGTTCTTTGGTGACTCATAAGGCGCCATCCAATCAAACTGTTCTGAGTTTGGATCTACATCATTAATCGTTGTATAAATACCGATGATTTCAACTTCCATAATGCAATCATCTTCACTTATGCCCATTGTCGTTTTATATTCTTCCAATTGGCTTCCTTGAAACATCGTGTATTTTATTGTGTCTCCTACGCGTAATCCATTTTGCTCTGCAAGTTCTTTGGTAATCACTGCTACACGGTTAGAGTTATCAATATCATCTTGTGTATACATTCTACCCTCTTGTAGGGTAAATGTATTATCTAAGAATTCAATCATGTTTGGATAAGCATTAGCCATAACCAATAGATTAGATTCTTGATAGACATATTCTACTCCCGTAACAGCGTCAATTGAAACGCCACCACTACCGCCTTCATTCTTTTTGTTTTCATTACCTACTGGTACATTCTCAAATCCATTTGAATAGGCCACGGCACTAATTAATTGATTAACACCCGCAACACGTTCATCACTCATCATTGTTTTTACTTTTTCATTATCAACACGCGGCATATTTTGACTAAATACGTTTCGTTCTTCATCTGATTCCAGTTTTTCCATGTCCTTCCAAAAAGTTTCATAATCCATTTCGTAGGCAACTACTGCACGCATTTTATTACGAGTTATTTGCTTTGCATTCTCTGCCGCATTACTAATCCCTAATCCCACTAAAACTAAATTCCCGATCATGAAAAATGTAATACCCAAAATAATTGATTTCGACATTTTCCTTTTTACATAGAATAACGCTCTTTTCATATAATTCATATCCACTTACCACCTTATATGAATAGTCTAAATGATAAAACTAAAGAATTTCTTAACATCCGCTTAATTAACACAAAAGAAAAGAAGTGACAAATGTCACTTCTTAATCGATATCTTGGAGTTGCCCATCTTGTAAGAATACACGATAGTCAGACAATTTAGAAACTTCATTACTATGTGTTACCACGATAACTGTTTTCTTAAATTTCTCTGTTAACATTTTAAAGATACTAATAATTTCTTGTTCTGTTGCACTATCTAAGTTTCCTGTAGGTTCATCCGCAAAAATTAAATCTACGTTAGATGCTAATGCACGTGCTATCGCAATACGTTGTTGTTCTCCACCTGATAAGTGTGTAACTAAACGATCTGCTTTAGATTTTACAATACCAAACTTTTCAAGTAATGCATATCCTATTTCTTTTTGATTCTTAGGTACTTCATTATCTGTTTCTGTCATTGCTAATTCGATATTTTCAATTCCAGTAAGATATTGAATTAAGTTATACGCTTGGAATACTACTCCAATTTTATTTCTACGATATTTGTATAACCCTAATTTTTCAAGAGATTCTCCAGCGTAATAAACAGTACCACTTTCTTGTTTATCCAAACCTGCAAGGATACTTAATAATGTTGTTTTTCCTGAACCTGATGGACCAAGGATTGTATAGAACTTTCCTTCTTCGAAATCATAACTTAAGTCTTTTAAAATTTCACGGCGATATCCACCATCTACATATCCGTAGTTAATATTTTCTACTTTTAATATTGTTCCCATGGTTTCCTCCTATGCCAACAAGATTTGTTTTGGATTTAATCTCATAATCATTGCAGATGGAACTAAAATACTAACGAATACTACTGCAATTCCCATTACATAGATTTGAATAATAATCCAAACACTAATCGTTACATGATATTGACTTAAAATATCATCTTGAGTTACTTCTGTGAAATAGTTTTGATCTCCAGCCCATTGATATGAGTTGTCTACCGTTATTTCTTCTTCTGTGTTGTTCTTTTGGTAATCAAGTACCATATCTCCAACTTTACCAGCTATAAGACTTCCCGTACCAACTGCCAGCGTAAATCCTAAGAATGCTACAATTAATAATTCCACAAACATTTGTAAAACTACTTTAACCTTACTTACACCAAGTGACAATAGAACACCAATTTCAAACTCACGTGTTTTTAATGTCAATGCTGTTACTAATGAAATTATTACAACTGCATTTAATGTAACAATCCACACAATTACATTAGCGAAAAGTGATAATGTATCTAATGGTTTAGCTAGTTTCTTAAATTGTTCATTATTCGCATTTAATTTTGTATATTCAATAAGTTTATCTGTATTATCCTCTACAAATTGATCAACTTTTAGCGGATCATTTAATAAGAATACTGCTTTGCTTGCTCCCATAAATGAATCTATTGTTGGTGCTTCACCACCATAGTTTTCAGCTTGTCCATTAGCTACCGCATTGTTGTACATAGCTAATGACATATCATAATTGAATTGTGCATATGTTGAATGCGGAAGCAAGATAAAATTCTTTGGCGATTCATATGGTTGCATCCAATCAAATTGTTCAGAGTTTGGATCCACATCATTCTTTGTATTATAGATACCAATAATTTCTAAGTTCATATTGACTTGATCTTCAGTTAAACCATTGTTTTCCATATACATTTTCATATCACTCGGTTGAAAGTTTGAAAGAGTAATTGTGTCTCCAACTTTCAAGCCATTTAATTCTGCTAATTCTTTTGTAACAAGAGCAACACGATTTCCATTATCAATATCCTCTTGTGAATACATTCTTCCTTCTAGCACCTCATAAGTACCATCTTCTAACTCGATCATATTAGGAAAGATATTTGTTTGAATCATGATATTTGGATTTACATATACGACTTCATTTCCAAATTCATCCCTATATGTACTTGACGAATTATTGTTTTTATCTTCGTTACCTACAGGTACATTATCGAATCCATTTGAATACATAATTGTAGCCGTAGAGAAATTAACTGCCTTAACTCTTTCATCTTTTGCCATTTCTTCAACTACATCTACTTTAATTGAAGGATAGTTCTTGTATGCTTCATTTATTTCTTCATCTGATTCTAATGTATTGATATATTCATAGTATTTGTCATAATCTACTTCATAATTCACTACTGCTCTCATTGATTTTCTAGTTAATGTCTTAGCACTCTCCGCTGCATCGCTAATACCTAACCCAATTAATACTAAGTTACCTATCATGAAGAAGGTAATCCCCAATAGAATTGATTTAGACATTTTGCGTGTGACATAACGCCAAGCACGATTCAAAAAGTTCATATTTTATCCTCTTTCTATT
>NZ_JAVWNC010000002.1:57918-74818 GCF_036637135.1 Anaerorhabdus sp.
TTCCAGCTGCTGCTGCATTATATCTTTCTTTCTTAATAATTGTAACTTTATTTTCTGGTGTTGCTGCCCAAACCTCTAACATTTCTTTTGTATATCCTACAAAATTAGGAATCTTTACAGCTTTTCCTTTTGATACTACAACAGGAAGTTTTCCGCCTTCTTCAAGACTTTCTCCTACTTTGATACCTTGAGAAATAATCTTACCTGCTTCAACTGTATCGCTATATGCTTCTGTTTTTTCTACTACAATTTTCTTACTTGTTGCCCATTGTTCAAGTTCTGCAATCGTTTTTCCTACAAAGTTTTCTACCGCAACTGTTCCTGCAGGTGCTGCACCTTTAGAAATATTAATTGTTAATGTAGATCCTCTTGTGAAACTACTTTCAGTTCCTGTTTTTAATTCAAAGTTAATTACTTTATCTTTTTCTACAATAGTATTGTATTGAGTATTAATCTTTGTCTTTGATAATTTATTTGTTTCAATCCAATCTTTAACTTCTGTATAATTCATATTCATTAAATCAGGGAAGTCAATTGGATCATCAGGATTTGCACCTTTAGATGCTACAAATGTTAATGGTGTAGTATCTTTGATTTTTGATCCTGCTGTTTTATCTTGAGTTATAATGACATCTTTGTCGAATTCTGTACTAAACTCAGTGTTGACAATGATATTTGATGTTGGAATATTGTTTTGTTTTGCCCATGCTCCTACATCGTTAATTGTTTGCCCTACAAAATTTGGCATTGGGATTTTTGGTGCAAATACAAAGTACCAAATCGCTGCACCTGTTAATAATAAAGCTATGATTCCTGCAACTAATAGTTTAGGATCAAGCTTAAATGGTTTCTTTTCAATTTTTTGTAGTTTCTCTTGTTGGAAACTATCTGGTTCTTTTCCATCGCGTAGAGTAGCTTTTCTAGCTGCTGGAGCTGGAGTTGGGGTTGGTGTCGTTCTTTTTACCGGTTCGCTCGCAACCGTTTTAGTTGGTTGAGGAGCTGCTTTAGGTGCTGTTTTCTTTGCTTGTTCAAAATCGTAATCTAGATTTTTATAGCTACGTAATTCATCACCTTTTTTATTAGCTGCTTGATAGATATCAAAATCATCATTTGATACGCCTTTTTTCTCACCCTCAAGTTCTTCTGCAAGTGAACTTAGAAAATCTTTTTTATTCGTCATACAATGCCCTCACTTCCTTTTCATTTTACATTATTTAGATACTCATTGCCACCCAACTAAGCAAATATTCATAATTTCTTAAGATTTACAAATCCATAATTTATAACTTATTAACGAATGCCTTTTTTTCACATCTAAATTTCTATAATTTATATACAAAAAAAAGATTAATTTCAGTATTTTGAAATTAACCATTTTTTATATAGTAAAATTATATTTAGTTTTCGCTATTGCATTTTTCTAAGATTTGTTCAGCAGTAAAGTCACCATCTGGTGTCTGAACTAATACACCTTGATTAGCAGCTGGTACTAAATGCCATGTTTGAAGATAGAATGCTTCATAAGCTAGACCCGCTAATTCTTTGTTAGAAAGTGATTTGTTTACTTTGATACAGCTATAAGGTACAGCAACTACTGGAAGTTCAGCATCTATTTTATTAATTAGTTCATAATCTCCAGCAATACCTTTTAGCCAATCGATATGTTCATCAATAACTTTATCGCCTTTTTCTTGATATACTCCTGCTTCCATAGTACGTGTACTTACTCCATCAGCATTTGTAATGTCAGTGTACTTGTAACTTTTCCATTCATCATTTAATTCTGGCCATGCAATCTCTTCTTCTTTGTAGATTGATTCTAATTGTCTTGCAAGTTCAGTATATTGAATTGTAGTAGGTGCAGATTTGTCAAAGAATACAACATTTTTGTTACGCGTAATATTTTCTTTTCCTTCGTTGATTTCACTCATAGAATGTTCTGGAGTGTATGACAATGGATAAGTTGCAACTGCTTCTTTTTCTGTTTCAGCAGTTGGTTCTGCAGACGTGTCCGGTTTTTGTTCGTTTGAAGCCGGTTTACTACAAGCAGTTAAGCTTAATAGCATTGCTAATGAAGCAAGTAAAATTAATAATTTTTTCATTTTTTCTCTCCCTTTTGTGTGACTGCATTTATATGCAGCTTCTACCATTTAAATATCGGCATCATAATAAAGTAGTCTAAAAATCAATATGTACACGTAGCATTGATTAAACTTAGAACCTTACTATTTATATTTATTGTAATTAAAATAGGAATGAGAAATCATTTACCGCATGAAATGTCATTATCACTACACCAATGGGTATCTTTGATTGTAAATGATTTCTTCACATGGTATATTATTAACAAATATCTCATAGAAAAAGGAAGTAAATATACTATGCGAATTGCTATTTGTGAAGACAACGAAAAAGAACTTGCTCAAATTGAAGCATTGCTTACTCGATATAAAAACGAATTCAAAGTTTCACTTACTTATACTACTTTTCATAATGGTATTTCACTGTTAGATTCACTTTCAAAACAAACATTTGATTTGTTATTACTTGATATAGTAATGCCTGGTATATCTGGTATTACTGTGGCAAAGGAAATCCGCACAAGAGATCAAAATGTGAAAATTATATTCTTAACATCATCATCCGAATTTGCTGTTGAAAGCTACCGTGTTCATGCTACAGATTATCTTCTAAAGCCTATTACTAGTGATATTTTATTTCCTGTATTAGATGATTTATACTTAAATCAAAATGAAAATGAACCTGTTTTAACTATCAAATCTGATGGTAGTTTATTTATTCTTCCTTATTCACAAATCATTTATTTAGAAGTTATGAATCGAAGAGTAAGATTCTATTTAACAAATGGTACAATCCGCGAAATTTTTGGATACCTTTCTGACTTCGAAGAAGAATTACTCTCTTGTATTAGTTTTGTAAAAACACATCGTTCATTTATTGTTAATTTTAAACATGTACGTGAAATATCATCTGATGGTATTAAAACCGACACAGGGAAAATAATCCCTGTATCTCGAAATGCTTATGCACAAACAAAAATAGCATTCGCTAAATACCTATTTAATGAAAAAGAGGTATTCTAATGGAAATAATCTATTTATTCTCATCGGCAATAGTGCTGATTTATTCATGTACTGTTATGGCATTACTATTAGATGTACCTATTCGTACTTTATCACCTTCTAATAATATAATATTTTGGGGTGGACTTTCATTTATCACTATAGCTTCAACTTTTATAAGCACCAAAATTAGTATGAGTGATTTCGCCGCATTATATCCTCTACTTGTACAACTACCTGTATTTATTATCTTCTATATCGTATCAAAACAAGGATATCTACGAGTCTTCTTTGTAATATTGACTACAATTTTCTTAGTTTTCCCCATACGTATTTTTACAAAGATTTTTCTTGAATCAGGAATAATAAATAATTTATTTACCATGGGATTATTGGTATTTGCTAGTTATGTTTTGTTATCCTTATTCCTTTACTATTTTGTAAAACCAAGTTTTAACTATGCTCTTAAGAATCTTAGTAACGCTAGCATTCTAAAATTTTGTACGGTTCCTATTCTTTATAACATCGCAGCCTATTATATCGGCGATTACATGACAAATTCAGATACACTTTCTATTCGTATTTTATTTTTTCTTATCACTTTAGCTGCTTATTTCTTACTGATGGATATATTCCATAGTTCTATGGAAAAACAAAGACTAGAATATGAAAAAGATATAATTTCATTAGAAATAGAAACTGCCAAACAAAATTTGCGTGATATCAAATCATCTCAAGATCAAGCGATTATCTTTCGACACGATATGCGCCATCATTTTTCTTTAATTAGTAGTTATCTAGATACAAACGAAGTACAAAAAGCATTGAATTATATTAAGGGAGCTCAATCTAATATCGAAGCTATTACTCCTAGTGAGTTTTGTGAGAATGAAACTGTTAATCTGATTCTATCTTCATTCAAATCACGCGCAGATAAAGCTGGTGTCACTTTATCAATTGATGTTAAATTGCCCAATTATTTACCATTTGATGAAACATTACTTTGTACTTTATTCTCTAATATAATTGAAAATGCACTCAATGCATCGAATAATATCGACGAAAGTGATTTAAAAGTAGTTAAAGTACAATCAATGATTCGTAGACAACTACTTCTAATTCTAGTAGAAAATGTTTATTCAGGAGAAATAACTTTTGAGAATAATCTACCTCAACAATATCTTGAAAATCATGGTATTGGAACTCGTAGTATTACATCAATCGTTAATAAGTATCATGGTGATTGTTTCTTTGAAGCCACCGGTGGAACATTCACCACGAGAATTATGCTTCCGATGAAATCACAAACAAACGTGCAATAATCATTTCTAAACAAAACAAATGCAGATGTAATTCATCTGCATTCTTTTATTTTATTCACCTTTTATTTCAATTAAGATATCACGTAACTCTGCAGCACGTTCAAAGTCTAATACTTTCGCTGCATCTTTCATTTCTTTTTCTAAGTTCGCAATCAATTCTTGTTTCTCTTTCTTGCCAACTTTTGATTTTTTCTTTATGAACTTCGCAGCCATTTCTTGTGTTTCTTTACCATGCACTGCATCTTGAATATCCTTCTTAATTGTTGTAGGTGTAATGCCATGTTCAATATTATATGCCTCTTGAATCTTGCGACGACGGTATGTTTCATCGATTGCAAGTTGCATTGAACCTGTCATACGATCTGCATACATAATAACACGACCATGTTCATTACGTGCCGCACGACCTATTGTTTGTATCAACGATCGTTGAGAACGTAAGAAACCTTCTTTATCTGCATCTAAGATTACAACTAACGCAACCTCAGGTATATCTATACCTTCACGCAATAAGTTAATACCAACTAAAATATCAATCTTACCTCGACGTAAATCACGTATTGTTTCAATACGTTCCAATGTCAATGTTTCGTGATGTAAGTACGCAACCTTAAATTCATTTTTCTTTAAGTAATCCGTCAAGTCTTCAGCCATCTTTACTGTTAATGTCGTAATCAAAATACGTTCATTTTTCGCAATACATGCATTAATTTCATCTGTTAAATCATCAATTTGACCTCTTGTTGGTCTTACTGATATTTCAGGATCTAACAATCCCGTTGGACGAATAATTTGTTCTGCAAAGTGGTGATTAACTTTCTCTAATTCATAGTCACCCGGTGTTGCAGAAACATAAATTGCTTGTTTAAAGATTTGCTCAAACTCTGTAAAACGCATAGGTCGATTATCCAATGCACTTGGAAGTCTAAACCCATATTCAACCAATGTTTCTTTTCTTGCACGATCGCCATTATACATACCTCTAATTTGAGGTAAAGATACATGACTTTCATCCACAATCAACAAGAAATCATCTTTTGGAAAATAATCAAATAAGTTAAATGGTCTCTCTCCTGGTTTTCGATTATCTATTTCACGAGAATAGTTTTCAATACCAGGACATACACCAAACTCTCTTAATGCTTCAATATCAAACGTACAGCGTTGTTCTAATCGTTGTGCTTCTAATAACTTCCCTTGTTCATGTAATTCTTTTACACGTGCTTTCATTTCTTGTTCAATCTCAATACAAGCTCTTAACATGTTTTCTTTAGGTCTAGCATATCCTGTTGCAGGAAAAATTATATACACAGTATATCCGTTGATGATTTTACCAGTAATAGGTTCTACTTCTAGTATTCTCTCAATCTCATCATCAAACATTTCAATTCTTAATGCATATTGATCTGTGTGCCCAAGAGTTATCTCAATGACATCACCCCTAACTCGAAATGTACCTCGTTGATGGTCAATATCGTTTCTTTGATATTGACGTTCAATTAATTTTCTAAGCAAAGCTTGTCTTTCAATCTTTTCACCAACACGTATTGTAAAAAACATGTCTTTATATTGACTTGGATCACTGGACGCATAAATACACGCTACGGATGCCACAATGATTGTATCTCTTCTTTCAAGTACCGAGTTATAGGCAGCCATACGAAGCATATCTAATTCATCGTTGGTCATCGCATTCTTTTCAATATATGTATCTGTTTTTGGCATATAAGCCTCAGGTTGATAAAAATCAAAGTTTGATACAAAGTACTCAACACGATTATTTGGAAACAATTCTTTAAACTCTGAATACAATTGTCCTGCAAGTGTTTTGTTATGTGCAAATACCAATGTAGGTTTATTAATTTGTTCAATTACATTTCCAATGGTAAAGGTTTTACCTGTTCCTGTTGCGCCTAAAAGAACCTGCTCATGTTTTCCATCTTTTATACCTTGTACAAGTTCTTTGATCGCTTTAGGTTGATCTCCGGTAGGCTTATATTTTGATACTAATTCAAATTTATGTTCACTCATGATTTGCCCTCCTCTACTATTTTATCACATTCCATTTTATTGTACATGAATTATATTCAAGTGTTTATTGTTTATTTCTTTTCATATAGATATATGCATCAAAACCCATTTGTTTTGGATATTTAACTTTTTCCCTTTTATATTCCACAAATCCATTTTTCTTATAACATTCAATCGCATGAACATTGATCGTAGTTACTTTTAAAATATATTCCGTAAAATCGGTATTTTGAATTAAATATTGTATTAATTGGGTCGCAATACCCAAATGATGAAATTTTGGTTCTATACCTAATATATCAATATAAACTTGATTTTCATTAAAATGTAATGGTTCTTCAAATTCTTTCTTAATCATCATTGCGATTGCATATCCTTTGAAAAATCCAGCTGCTTTTTGAAAATTCTTGATATGAATCATTTGTGCTCTTTGATTTCCTGTAACATATGATAAGAATCCAGCAATCTCATTATCAATCGTCGCTACCAAATATGCTTCAATATTAATACCTGAGCCTAGCGCATGCGCTACAATATTCGAATTTTCACTTACTATTGACCAATCATGTTGAAACGCATGAGCACAGACTTGTGCAAGTACTTTTCGATCATTTTCAATCGCCTTTCTGATGATTATGTTTTCCATAGTTGTATCTCCTTAGATTGCTTAATGATACCACACAAGAAAATAGATTTGTTGTACAAATCATTCATAAAATCCTTAATAGATTGTCAAATCTGTTTCTTGCAAAATTTATTTCTATATTGAGGCAAAATATTGCCTTGTTACTTTGATATTGGAGAGCTATCAAAAGATAAAAAGCTAGATTTCTCTAGCTTTAGTTTTGCTTACCTTGTGCTAATATATCTACCGCTGCGGTCAATTGTGCATCCTTCGCTTCATTTAGTGAATATTCCTTAACTACAGAAGATACTAACACTTCAAATGTACTCTTATCTAAAATACCATCTACTGTAATATCACGGTCTGTTTCAAATTGTTTTAATGCCGCCAAAGTTGATTTATCAAAATATCCATCTGTTCTATCTACTGTGTAATCAAGATAATCCAATCCTTCTTGTAGTATACGAACATAATTTGATACTTGATCAATTGTAAATGAATCTTCATCTTCCATTGGTAAGTATGCTTCATATAAAATATCGTGTAACTTAACTTCTATATCCGGTACAATACCAACTCCATCAATTGAAGTTCCATTTGGTGATAACCATTTTGATGAAGTATATTTCAATGCTGAACCATCTGTAAATGGTTGAGTAACTTGAACAGTTCCTTTTCCATAACTTGTTGTTCCAAGTGTTGTAACATCATCTCTTAGTTCCAATAACGCAAGTGTTAATACTTCTGACGCACTTGCAGTTTGTTCATTAGTTAAGACAATAATATCTTCAATGTTGGCGTATTTACCACCCGTTGATGTTGTCTCTCTAATACTACCATCCGCATATTCTTGTTGCATTACCACAACATCTTTATCCACAAAATAACTAACTACATCTACAAAAGCATCCAAATAACCTCCACCATTATCTCTTAAGTCAATGATGAGTTTTTTCATTCCTGCTTCACTCATATCATCTAAATAGGCTTCAACTTCATATCCTGTTGAATCACCAAAACCATAGATTTCTAAGTATCCTATGTCATCTTGCATCATCTTACCATAGGCTGTACCATTTACTTCTCTACGTGTTATATCGATTGTAATAGGCTTGCCTTCTCTTATAAATTCGATAGAGACCTTGGTACCACTTTCACCACGTACTTTATCTTTGATTTCATCTGTTGTTAAGCCTTCTGTCGATACACCATCAATTTTGCTAATAATATCGCCTGGCAATACTCCTGCTTCTTCCGCTGGAGAATTTTTAAATACTCGATTAATTACATAGACACCTTCATTTGTTGTGTATTGTACCCCAATACCAACAAAATTCATATTAATTGATTGTGTAAAGTTATTTAACTCATCATTTGAGAAATAAGTTGTGTGGGGATCTACTTCACTTGTTGACATACCATATAATGCACGATCTAGTAAATGATCTTTGATTTCTGGATCATCTTTTGCAAAATACCAACTGTTACTTAATATATCCATTACATAATCAATTTTAGATGCATCTTGTTGCTCCTCAGGTTGATTGAATCGAACAGTTCCTGATGTACCAATTAACCAGCCAACAATAAAAACAAAGATCATACTGACTACAATAAAGACTGTAAATAATCTTTTTTGAAATCTTTGTTCCTTCTTTTCAGCTTCATCTGGCCATATATGACGTTCTAATTTAATACGAACCTTATTGTCATCTTCTTTTTTTTCTTCATTAGTCATAATTCATACCTCACGTATTTAATTTTATCATAAAACACAACAAAAGGAGCATTACTGCTCCCACTTTATTAAAATACTTCTTCTGGTCTCATTCGACATGGTGCTCCACGATTTGCACAAGTCGTTCCAAGTCCGCTTTCACCCCAACCTGTACCAAATGCTAAATCACCATTCCAAGATTCAATATATTCATACAATGACATTGAACCTAACTTAAATACTTCTACATGGACATGGTTTCCTGATGAATTTCCAGAACTTCCAACTCGTCCAATTGTATCTCCTTGAAGCACATTTGAATTTTGTGCTATAGGTGAACCTTGTTGCATATGCAAATACTTAATAGCGTATAGAGTATCACCAATTTTTGTTAATAAGTAAACTTGGTTTCCTCCGCCACGACTACCACCTTGTGCTTCTCCACAACTATTCCCTAAACCACCGATAGATGGGCATCCATCAGCACTTTTGATAATAACTCCATTACCTGCAGCACGAATCGCAACCCCACCACCTGGTGCAAAGTCAGTCCCTAAGTGTGTAGCACCATTTGGATAAGCCCATGTACCTGCAGATATTCTTCCACCACTAACTGGTCTTAAGAATCCTGAAGAACTTGGAATATTATTGATTGAATCTTTCATTGCAGCTAAATCCTTTTTGATTTGTGCAATGTTACCTGCGATACGATTTCCTTCAGCTTCTAATTCTACTTCTCTTTTTTGTGATTCTTCTTTCGCTACTTCAGCTCTACGTTTCATAACAATAATTTCATTTTGCTTTGTAACTACTTCAGCTTTTGCAGTTTCTAAGTCCGCTTTATCTATTTCTAATTGCGCTTTTGCAGCAGTTAATTCATCAATGAGGGTCTTCAAACTTTCTTTGACACTATCATCATAACTCGCAATATCACTTAAACCATTCGTTCTACGAATTAAATCATTTAAGTCTTTTGCACCCATAACAATATCAATATATTGATTCAAACGCATTGTCGATTGGCTCGCAACCATACGATCCTTCATCTTTTGTTTTAGTGCTTCAACTTCTGCTTCTTTTTGAGTAATTTCAGTTTGTTTTGTTTCAATTTCTACTATTTTTACTGAGATTTGTTCATTTAATGCTGCAATCTCACCATTAAGTACAGAGATTTTAGATTCATATCCTTTAATCTCTTCACCATACTTTTTAATGTCTTTTGCAATGGCAGCTCTTTCTGCTTCTATCGCTGCTAATTCCTGTGCTAAAGAACTACTTTGATCACTCATGTATTGAACATATCCATCACATGCAGTTTTCTCTTCTGCTGTTAAATCATCTCTTGAACATTTTGTGTTCCAGTCGCTTGTATTACTATAATCTTCAGCAATTACAGGAACTACAACACCTAAAACCATTAAACCGCTTAATAATAATTTAATTAATTTCTTCATTATCGTTTCCACCTTAAATATTTAGTTACTGATAAGAAACTACCGATTAATCCAACTAGCATTCCTACTACAAGTAATAGTAATGATATTTGTAAAACAAATGGATGTGGCGGTATCATAATAAACATACTTGAAATCAAGATACCATTTAATTTTGAATAAGCGAAGATATAACCAAATATTGTTGCGAAGATTGGAATAATTGCACCTAATGCACCAATAATCATACCTTCTACAACAAATGGTGCTCTAATAAATCCATTCTTAGCTCCAACATTTCTCATAATCGCAATTTCATTTGCACGAGCTAATATAGTCACTTTAATTGTATTTTGGATTAAGAAGATTGCGAGTAGACTTAGTGCTACTACAATCACAAATCCACCAGTTCTTACTGAATCTAATGCATTAACTAACATGACAGAACTATCTCCACCATAGTTAATTGTATCTACTCCTTCAATTGCTTCTATTTGTGTTGCAATTGGTTTTAAATCACTACCATCCGTTACTTTTACATAATAGGCATGATGCATTGGATTATCTTCACGATAAGATTCAAAGATTTCTTTTTCATGGTCATCTGTGAAACTTGCAATAAAATAATCTAGTTCTTCTTCTTTACTTGAGAATGTAACTGCTTCAACTCCAGGAATTTCTTGGATTGATAATCCAATACGATCAATGTTCTCTTGTGCTTCACTGTCGTAGCCAATCATAACTGATATTTGAACTTCACCTTCGATTTTATTTGTCATAGAGTTTACATTGACTGTAAAAATAACGAAGATACTTATAATAATTAATGTAATTGTTACTGCTGATGCTGATGAGATTGACATCGCTGCATGACGTCCTACTCCAAAGAAGCCTTCTTTAATATGTCTAAAAAATCTACTGAACATGTTTAATATAGCCTCCTTCAGATAAGTCTGCCGCAACATGACCATTCTCTAATACAATCGTTCTTTTACGATGTTTATTAACTAACGTAATGTCATGTGTAACCATTAAGATAGTTGTATCTTCTTCACGATTGATTTTTTCTAGTAATGACATGATTTCATCTGATTTCACAGGATCGAGGTTCCCTGTAGGTTCATCTGCAATTAACACTTTAGGTTTATTCGCAATCGCACGAGCAATCGCAACCCTTTGTTGTTGCCCCCCGGATAATTCATTTGGAAATGAACTCCCCTTATCATCTAATCCTACAAGATTCATAACTTGACGAACACGATGACGGATAATATCTTTCTTCATATTTATTACTTCTAATGCATATGAAATATTTTCAAATACTGTCTTTGCTTCTAATAAACGGAAGTCTTGGAAAACAACTCCTATATTTCTTCTGTATAAAGGAACTCTTGAGTGTTTTAATTTGCCAACATCAATTCCTACAACATTAACATTTCCCTTTGTTGGCACTTCTTCACCATCAAGTAGTTTTATTAAAGTTGACTTACCAGAACCTGTCGGACCAATGATATAGACAAATTCTCCCTGTTTGATTTCTAAATTGATATCATACAAAGCATTTACACCATTTTTATATGTTTTATTAACACCAGTTAAAGTAATCATCACACTATCTCCTAACTAACATATTATATCACAACCGTTTTAAACACGGTATCCAAAACTAAAACCTTCACCATGTACATCTGTTGTATCTGTGGTGATAATAAATGCCTTTGGATCAATTTCATTCACAATATCTATGAGTTGTGGATATTGTCCTTGTGATACCACCGCAAGGATGACATTCTTCTCATCATTTGTATAACCACCGCGTGCTTTGGTAATTGTTGTACCACGATCCAAACGTTCGTGAATTGTAGCAGATATTTTTTCATAATCAGCGGATATAATTTGCACTGATTTGGATTCTTGTCCCCCAACAACTAAAACTTTATCTATCGCAAAGCTAGTTGCAAACACCGAGATGATGCCCACTAAAACAGTTTCTAAGTTGTATGCAAATAAACCTAATAAAACTGTCAAACAATCTGTTATAAGAATAAGTTTAGCGATTGGTATATTGGTATATTTATGAATTACTAATGGTGGTATATCCATTCCACCTGTACTAGATCCTGTACGAATAACTAAACCAATTCCTACCCCTGCAATTAATCCACCATAAAGTGATGCTAGAATTGGATCAAGATTTGCAGGTGGTGTTAAAAACTGAGCAGTTAGTGATAAAAAGATTGGATAAATAAATGAACTCACAACTGTTTTCACTGCGAAATCTTTTCCTAATAAAATCCATCCCACAAAAAACAACCCCACAACCAATGCATTTACCATGACATCCGTTGGTATTAAAATAAACGAATGGAGCGCTACCGCAATACCTGCAACTCCCCCAGACAAAATATTATAAGGTAAGATAAAATATCCTACAGCTAACGCTAGTAAAAAGTTTCCAAATAATATGTAAAAAGTATTCCTTATATTAAACTTCATGATCCACCTCAAACTTACTGGACTATTATATCATAAACTTTTGGGTATAAATATGGTATGATACATTACTATAGGAGGCTAACATGAAATTATTCAAACGTTATAGTTGGATATTGGTTATTCTTATGATTGCATTCATCTTTGTTAATTCAATGACACCCGCAGTTTCATCAAAAGCACTTAGTGGTAACATTACAACAATTATCCTTGATGGATTAAGCTCTATCCAAGTAAATATGGATTATGAAGTATTGCATCATTTCATCCGAAAACTTGCTCATTTTACTGAGTATAGTATACTTGGAATCATGGTTGCATTTGCCATCTACGAAAGACCTTTTATAAAATCAAAACTAATAAATTTCGCATGCTTTTTCTTAGTTCCCATCTGTGATGAACTTATTCAAAATTTCACACCTGGTCGATCATGTGAAATCACCGATATGCTCATTGACGCTTCTGGTATGATCTTTGGTTGTTTGATACTCATTGGTATCATCAAACTAACTCATCATTCCTTAAGCAAAAGTAAATAGAAAGAGGTTTAAATGAAAAACAAGAATTTACTCATTGCCATCGTTGTATTCCTAGTATTATCCTTTGGATGCTTCTACGTATTATTACCTGCATTATCAATCCAATCTTACTCTTCACTTGTTATTTTTGGAGGGATTTTATTTGTAACTTATATCGTTTATACGATTGGTATTAACTTTACTCAACCTTTATCTACAATTAAATCATCATTTTATTTGATGGTTGCGGTAGGTGCTGTCATTGTTGTGGCTGTATTGGGTAGTGTATTTAATTCCCCAATCTTTATTAGTAAAACCTATGCGACTCGTATTCAAGTAACTGATGGGAATTTTGAACAAGATATTCCTCCTGTTGACTTAAATAACTTACCATTACTTGATAAGACAAGTACAGAAAAAGTAGGAGATCGTGTTATGGGACAAATTCCCGAACTCATCTCACAATTCTATGTGTCTGAACAATACACTCAAATTAGTTACAACGGTCGTCTAGTACGTGTAACACCTCTTGAGTACAATGGGTTCTTCAAATGGTTTGGTAACCGTAACGAAGGTATTCCAGGTTATATTATGGTAGATAGTACAACAGGTGAAGCTAGCTTAATTAAATTACCTGAAGGTATGAAATTTGCTGCAAGTGGTTACTTCAATGATAACTTACAACGTCACATTCGTTTCCAATATCCAACTGAATTATTATCAACATCTGTGTTTGAAATTGATGATGAAGGTAATCCTTATTATATTACTCCTGTACTAAAAGTACGTTGGATTGAAATGTTACCCGATGTAAAAGGTGCTATCCTTACAAATGCAATCGATGGTACTTCAACCTATTACGATGTTAAAGATGTGCCAAAGTGGGTAGACCATGTTTATCCTGCAAGTCTAGTTATCGAACAAGCTAACTCTTGGGGTTCATATCAAGATGGTTGGTTAAATAGTTTTATCGGTCAAAAGAATGTACGTACAACAACTCAAGGTTATACATATCTTGCGGATGATACAGATATCTTCGTTTATACAGGTATTACATCTGCAACCGCTGATCAATCCAATATCGGATTTATCTTAATTAACTTACGTACAAAAGAAACAAAATTCTATGCAGTTCCAGGAGCTGAAGAATTCAGTGCGATGGCTTCTGCACAAGGAGCAGTACAAGAAAAAGGATATGTATCAACATTCCCACTTCTTATTAACTTAGATGATCGTCCAACATACCTATCTTCATTAAAAGATAGTGCCGGATTAGTAAAAGCTTATGCATTTGTTGATGTACAAGACTATCAAAAAGTTAAAGTAACAGACAGTTCGCAAGGATTGATTGCTGCTGCAAAAGCATACCTTCAAATGATGGGTGCTACAAACAGTGAATTAGTTGCCGGTACCGCAATAGAAGGTGTTGTAACACAAATTCAAGATGTTGTTATTGATGGTAATACATATTACTTTATTACAGTTCAAGATGATCAAACCATCTACAAAGCAATTGTTACTTTAGATGACCGTCTTCCATTTATCCAAGTAGGACAAACCATTTCTTTCTCATCAGTAAATGGTGAAATCCTAATCATTGATACAATTAAATAAACTTAGAAATCTACTAAATCTTTACTTTAGTAGATTTTTATTTTATTAACCCCTATAATAAACCTATGAAAAAAATACTATTAATCTTACTTACAATTCTATTAACCGGATGCACACAATCACAAGTTAAAGAATTACCACCTACAATTCATATGGTGGTAACAACAGATATTCATGTGATTGATCCTAGTTTAGTTGAGAATAAATCGCTATATGATGATTTATCTCTTAATTATGGTGATGGAAGATTGCTTAATTATTCTGGTGATATACTGCAAATCTTTATCGACGAAATGATTCAAACAAAACTCGAATATGTCATCATTACAGGTGACTTAACTTTAGATGGTGAAAAATCTTCTCATGAGTGGTTAGCGAAACAATTAGACAAATTAATCCAAGCCGATATACAACCTTTGGTTATACCTGGTAATCATGACATTATGAGTCCTACATCACGTACATATGGTTCACCTTCCACCTATACACCAACGTTAAGTGCTGAAGAATTTGCGTCAATCTATAAAAATTATGGTTATAAAAATGCATTATACCGTGATGAAAACTCTCTTAGTTACGTTTATGAATTAAGAGATAACGCATGGATATTAATGCTCGATACTGCAATGTATTACGAAAATACTTCACTAGGTGCAGAATCCAGTGGCAAAATCCCTTCTGAAACATTTGATTGGATAGAAACCATTGGGGCTCTTGCGAAAGAAAATGGTGTTGAACTTATTAGTTCAACTCACCACAGTCTTATTCAACACAATTCTTATTTCAATTCAAGCTATACATTACTTAACACGCTAAAAGCTCAACGCATCTTTGATGAACAAAATATTAGAGTTAATTTAAGTGGGCATTTGCACGCTCAAACAATAGCTCAAAAAGAATTAACAAACGGTAATATTACAGACATATGTACTAGTTCATTACTAACATACACCAATCAATATGGAGATATTCACTATACCCCATTTAACAATTTCGATTATAAAACAAAAGAAGTAGATGTTGAAACATGGGCACAAACAAACTCTACAAATCCTGATTTATTGGAGTTTGAAGAATATTCCTATGCCTATTTCAAACACGCTAGCACCTCTCGTGGAGCAGATCGTTTTATTAGTAAAGGATATAACGATGAACAAGTTGCTTCATTACAAGAGGCAAAAGGTATTTTAAACTGCTACTACTTCTCTGGTAGTGCTAACGAAGTAAGAGATGACTTTGTAGAAACAGACTTCTATCAGTGGTTAATTGAACAAGATGATGATACTAAATCATATATACTAACAATGATCCAAGAATCACCAATATATCCAAAGGAAATATCAATTCCTTTGAATTCATGACAAAATTGTAAGAAATTTGTAAGTCAGCATTAAGGTGCTGACTTTTCTTATGATTTAAACTATCAGTATAAGGTGGTGGTAATCATGAGAAGAGCAATACTTATTTCTATAATGATCATGTTTCTATTTATTCTACATTTATGTAGTCCAATTATTATTGATGGCTATTCTATGTATAAAGATGCAACAAAAGAAAAACAATTAAGTACCTTAGTTCAAGAAATTAAAAGTGATGAAAATTATGTGACTCTCGATGAAATCAACCCTATTTATTTAAAAGCATTGATTAAGTCTGAAGACAAACGCTTCTATTCACATTTTGGAATTGATTTGATTGCCTTATCGCGTGCCACAGTTACCAACATTGCAGCTGGCAAACTTAAAGAAGGTGGTAGTACGATCACGCAACAACTTGCGAAGAATTTATACTTCTCCTTCGAAAAGCGTTTTGAAAGAAAAGTTGCAGAAGTATTTGTTGTATTTGAATTGGAAAACAATTACAGCAAAGATGAAATACTTGAATTATATGTTAACATCATTTACTTTGGTGAGAATTGTTATGGTATTAAGGAAGCATCATCACATTACTTTAATAAACTGCCTAGTCAATTAAATAAATTCGAAGCTGATGCGCTAGTTTATACCATTAAATCTCCTAATAATTACAACCCAAATGAACTAAAATTTACTTATGCACAATAAA
>NZ_JAVWNC010000003.1:0-69302 GCF_036637135.1 Anaerorhabdus sp.
CTCATTACATCATTAGAAAAAGCAAAATATGCTTTAAAAGGGGAGACAGGAACTATTATTAAGAAATAGTCTGTATAAACAAGGAGGATAAAATGACTGAGAAGAAAAAAAGGTCGCTTTCCGCTTATTCAATCTTATTACTTATCATCATTGCATTAGCTGCAATTACATGGTTTGTACCTGGAGTTGAAAAAGCAACATTAGCGACAATCGTAATGGCTCCGTATAATGGATTCGTTAACGCGCTTGATGTTTGTGTATTCGTATTAGTTTTAGGAGGATTCCTAGGGGTAGTTACTAAAACTGGGGCTCTTGATTCAGGAATTAAAACGTTAGTTAAAAAACTAAATGGTAAGGAACTATACCTTATTCCAATCCTTATGATTGTATTCGCTATTGGTGGATCAACATACGGTATGTGTGAAGAAACAGTTGCTTTCTATGCATTGATTTGTGCAACAATGGTTGCTGCTGGATTTGACACAATTGTTGCAGCTGCAACAATTATGTTAGGTGCTGGTATTGGTTGCTTAGGGTCTACTGTAAACCCATTTGCTACTGGTATTGCATCTGATGCTATTGTTAGTTTAGGTTATCCTGTTGACCAAGCTGTTGTCAACGGATTAGGTTTGTTATTATTAGTTGTAAACTTAGCGATTGCAATTTGGTTCGTTATGAGTTATGCAAAGAAAGTTAAAAATGAAAAAGGTTCAATCTTATCAACTTCTGAAAAAGCTGCAATGAATGAACATTATTCACAAGGCGATCATGAAAAAATTACTTTTACTGGAAAACAAAAATTCGTATTAGTATTATTCGCTTTTATCTTCATCGTTATGATTATTTCTGTAATGCCTTGGAGTGACTTAATTGGCGAGGCTGCTGCTGAATCTGTATTTGGATGGAGCGCATTCTTAAATGGAGTTCCTCTAGGTGGATGGTGGTTTGGAGAACTTGCAATGTGGTTCTTCTTAGCTACAATTATTGTTGGTATTGTTGGTGGATTACACGAAAAAGTGATTGTTGATTCATTTATAAGTGGTGCTGCTGATATCGTATCTGTAGTATTAATTATCGCAGTAGCTCGTGGAGCTTCTGTATTAATGACTCAAACAGGATTAGACTTATACTTATTGAATGCTGCTGCAAATGCATTGAATGGTTTAAGTGCTACAATCTTCGCTCCATTAGCTTATGTTATCTATATCGGATTATCATTCTTAATCCCATCAACTAGTGGATGTGCTACAGTTACAATGCCTATTATGGGTCCATTAACTGCAAATCTAGGTTATAATCCAGCTGTTATGGTTATGATTTTCTCTGCTGCAAGTGGAATCGTTAACTTATTTACTCCTACATCTGGTGTTGTTATGGGTGGACTAGCTATTGCTAAGGTTGAATATTCAACTTGGTTGAAATGGGCTGGAAAACTTATCATAGTATTAGCTCTTGTATCTTGCGTCATTCTTACTGTCGCAATGATGATTCTATAAGAACATTAGATTTATGCAAGACCTTGCTCAATTGATGCAAGGTCTTTTGTAACGTTTAAAAAAATATAAATGATAACACTTTTATCTCTAATAAAAGGTGCTATAATAAAACAGTAAGGAATTTAATGAAATGACTAACGACATAACAACAATACAAGATAAATTTGCATCAGCACTTGACCGACGACAAGTTTGCTCTTTTGATGTTGAATTCGTTGATAATCAAACCTCACCACTGATACATAGCGCGGCGAGGTTTTTATATTTTCTAGAGGGTGTTTGCACTTTTTCACTCAATGGGATTGATTATGAAATCATACCAAATACGTTAGTTTCAATCATGCCGTGGGACATCACAGTGATTAAAGATGTTAAGGAACCACTGACTTTTCAAAAAGTAGTTTATAATTCAGACTTTATTAATGGGTATTTAAGAACTATTTATAATCCAAAAAACATCGTTATTAATTTACATGAAACGATTAAAGAGAATCCAGTATTGTATTGCAATGATGATATGGCTGAAAGAATTCAAACTTTTATTACACACCTCCAAGTTGAACTTGGAGATGATAGTTTAAATCCTGATTATGCTAAACTCCCAGAGTTATCAGATGCTTATGTGACAAGTATGATTGTGGGAATACTCGTTTTGTTTAATCGTTTTTGTCAAAAATCAAAGCAAATAAAAGAAGTTGAAAATAATGAACTTGAAATTACGAATCAAATCCTGCGGTATATTAACACACATTTACAATCTAAAATTACTTTGGATAAACTTTCTAAAATATTCTATATTAGTGAATCAACGATTGCGAAGTATTTACAGGAAAATATCGGGTATTCGTTTACTGAAATGTTAAATGAAATACGTATTTCTAAATCATTTGATTTGTTACTTTATTCAGATTTAAGTTTAAATATCATTGCACAACTTGTTGGATTTACAGATGCATCACATTTCATAAAGGCATTTACTACTAAAGTTGGATGCACTCCAAATGAATATCGTAAGAATTATCAAAGTGATGAAGAAGTATTGAAGAAAAAAGAGAATGAAGTAATTTATAAAGTGTTAAACTTCATCAATGAACATTATCTGAATGATAAGATTAGTGGTTCTATGGTTTCAAGAAAATTTGGTATTACAATGATGGAATTAAATCATATCATGGTCTTCCAAGTAGAAAAAACATTTGATGAATATGTTGATTGGTTGCGTGTCTCTCGTGCAAGTGAGTTACTGATTACAACAGAATTAGCAATTACTGATATTGCAATTGAAGTAGGCTATAATACGACAAAAACATTTACAAGAACATTCACAAATATAAGAAAAATGACACCTGGAGCATTTAGAAAAACAGTGAATTTACAAAAGAATAATGGTGAAATTGTATCAACAAAGAAGGAAAAACCAATACATTTAGAGAATCTTTAGATATTGATTTTAATGTCTATGATATAATTTCTTTGAGGTGTAATCATGCTTAAAGGATTAACAAAAGATGAAGTTCAACAACGAATTCAAGAAGGTAAGATCAACGCTTTAGAAGTTAAAATTACTCGATCTTACAAAGATATTTTCAAATCCAATGTATTCACATTCTTTAATTTAATGAATGTTATTTTATTTGTGCTCATTGTAATGGTTAAGTCCTATCGCAATGGGTTGTTTTTTTTGACAATCATCGCGAATACATGTGTAGGTATATTTCAAGAAATTCGTTCTAAGCGAGTTTTAGATCGACTTGCGATTATCACTATGAATAAAATAGAAGTACTACGTGATGAGGAACGTATCATATTACCAATTGATCAACTCGTTTTAGATGATGTAGTAATTATCAAAGCAGGGATGCAGGTACCAAGTGATGCAATGATTTTAGATGGCAAACTGGAAGTGAATGAATCACTTTTAACAGGTGAAAGTGTTCCACAATTAAAAACGATTAATCAAGAATTATTTAGTGGGAGTGTTGTAACTTCAGGTGAAGCAACATGCCAAATTATTCATGTAGGTAAAGATAATTATTCTTCAAAAATCATTCAAGAAGCAAAAAAATTTAAAGGAATTACATCTGATTTGAAGAAAAGCATTGATTCGATACTTAAAATTATTAGTATAATTATTATTCCTTTAGGTTCATTATTGTTTGCGAATCAATATTTCATGTTGCATTTTACTCTAAAAGAAGCAGTAGTTAAAACAGTTGCAGCATTAATTGGTATGATACCTGAAGGACTTGTATTTCTTACAAGTGTTGCATTGGCAATTAGTGTAATACGTCTAGCTCAAAAGAAAACATTAGTACAGGATTTATATTGCGTTGAAACTCTAGCGCGTGTAGATACATTGTGTTTAGATAAAACAGGTACTTTAACCGAAGGTAAAATGAAAGTCATTGAATCATTTAAAATAGAAGACATTAATCTTGATGAAATTATGGGTAATTATTGTTCGATTTTTCCGGATGGGAATGCGACATCATTAGCTTTAAGTGCTTCCTATAAAACCTTTAATAATTATACATGTGTGGATAAGTTGGATTTTTCAAGTGATCGTAAGTATAGCGCAATTACATTTGAAAAAGAAGGTACATATTGTTTAGGCGCAGCACAATTCTTGTTTCCACAACAAAATGAAATTATTGAAATAGCTCAGAAATATGCAAGTCAGGGATTCCGTGTTATTTTCTTAGGTAAATCAGAAAAAGGAATTATAAATAACCAAATTAGTGATGCAATACCATTAGCTTATATGCTGATAAGAGATCAAATACGACCAACAGCTAAAGCTACAATTGAATATTTCTATAAACAAGATGTAACATGTAAAATCATATCAGGGGATGATCCGGCAACTGTTTCAAATATTGCCAAAAGTGTTGGTGTTAAGGATACAGATAATTATGTGGATGCATCACAATATACAGATGAAGAATTATCAAAACTTATATTAGAGAGAACTATTTTTGGAAGGGTTACACCCTATCAAAAGAAACTGTTTGTGGAATCACTACAAAAAGCAGGACATGTTGTTGCGATGACGGGTGATGGTGTTAATGATGTACCAGCTTTAAAAAAGGCAAATGCTTCCATTGCAATGGCATCAGGTAGTGATGCAGCAAAAAATGCTTCTAATATTGTGTTACTTGATTCTGATTTTAGTAGTTTACCTTCTGTGGTAAATGAGGGAAGACGAGTAATTAATAATATACGTAGTGCATCATCGATGTTTTTAATCAAAACTGCTTTCTCAGTTGTGTTATCTATATTAACAGTATTATTATCGCAAGCATATCCATTCCAACCCATTCAATTAACAGTCATTGGTATCTTCTCAATTGGGGTGCCAACATTCTTATTACAATTTGAACCTAATTTTCAACGAGTTGATGGAAAGTTTCTTAGAGTTGCGTTCAGAAATGCAATACCATCTGCAATGGCTATCGTCTTTGGGATATTATTAGGAATGATACTTCATTCATTTTTCAATATACCAGCAAATATGGTGTCTACATTTAATGCGATACAAACAGGCATCATCTATACTTTTACTCTCTATATGGTTTATTCACCATTGACTAAGTATCGCCTTGTTGTGATTGTATCAATGCAAATATTACTCGCATTTGCATTTGTATTTGGTGCAAATTTCTTAGGATTAACATCCTTAACACCTGAAATAATCATTACAATATTTATCTATTCTATTATCTCAATAGGGTTAGTAAAAGGATTTAAAGTAATATTTGAATCAATAATCAAGTCGCTCGGATACTAATTCGAGCGATTTTACATAGATTTAACAATATTTGCATACAAACTTAATAATTATTTTCTATTCTATACATGTACCGAGATGGTATGGGAGGAAATTTATGAAAAAATTATTAAGTTTATTACTAGCGGGGTTATTGATTGCAGGATGCTCATCAACTCCAACAAATAATGAAAATGGGGGAGAAGCAACTCCAGGTGCTTCAACTGCAACAGTAAATGTTTACACTCGTGATGGAAGTAGTGGAACAAGAGAAGCATTTGAAGGTGCTATCGGACTTGAAGAATTAACTCAAAATGCAATTGAAGTTAGTTCAAATGGCGATATGGCTACAAAAGTAGGAAATGATACAGCAGGTATCGGATATGTTTCATTATCAACTGACTTTGAAGCAAACAACATTAAGGCATTATCATTTGAAGGTGTAGTACCAACAGTAGAAACAGTATTAGATGGTACATATACAATGCAACGTCCATTCGCATTTGTTACACGTTCAGCTGGTGACTTTGGATCAGATGAAAAAGAACAATTAGTTGCCGCATTTATCGATTTCTTACAAAACTCAACAGAAGGTATGGCAATCGTTGAAAGTGCTCATGGTATTGTAGATATAACAAAAGGAACACCTTGGGCTGAATTAGCTAAAAATCACCCAATCGTTACTCAAGATAATTCAGCAATTACAGTCGTAACTGCAGGATCAACTTCAGTTAGTAAAACATTACAAGCAGCTTTAGAAGCATTCCAACCAATGGCTGGTAACTTCCAAATCTCAATGAATCAAACAGGTTCAGGTGATGGTTACAAACGTGTATTAGGCGAAGAAAAAGATGGAGCTAATGCTGCAGATATCGGATTTGCATCAAGAAACTTCAAAACTGAAGAAGACATTACAACAGCAATGGCTACAGGCGTTTATTGTATCGATGCAGTAGTTGCAGTAGTTAATAAAACAAATGAATTAACTAACGTAACAAAACAAAACTTATTCGATATTTTCTCAGGAACAGTAACATCATTCACTGACGTTAAGTAGGTTGTTATGCAAGTAAATAAGAAGTATATCAAAAAAAATAAAACGATTGATACGATTTATAAATACTTCTTTATGGCGATGGCTATTCTAGCAAGTAGCTTCATAGTATTACTAGTTCTCTTTGTTTTCACAAAGGGAATTTCGCCATTTTTAAGTGGATATGAATATGGTCAAGTTAATTTATTTGATTTTCTATTTGGATTAACTTATCGACAAGATAAAGGAATATACGGGGTTGGGTTTATTGTTATTAATACATTTATTAGTGCTTTTGCAGCTCTAATCATTTCGTTCCCAATTTCAGTATTGACTGCTTTATTTATTGTGAAAATTGCACCAAAGAAAATTAGTTCCATTATGCAAACAATTGTAGAATTACTGGCAAGTATTCCAAGTATTGTTTATGGGGTTTTTGCAGGGGGTGTGATTACAGGGATTGTAAAGGATTTAGCGTTATTGTTTGGTGTTTCTACAGCCGGAGGTTCAAGTTTATTAGCGGTTGTAATACTATTGGCAATCATGATTTTCCCAACAATTACATCACTATCCATTTCAGCAATTCAAGCAGTTGATAAAGATTTAGAACAAGCATCACTTGCATTAGGGGCAACAAAAACTCAAACCAATTTTAAGATTGTATTGATCGCTGCTAAATCTGGAATCTTTGCAGGTGCAATACTTGGTATTGGACGTGCTTTTGGTGAAGCAACAGCTGTTGCGATGGTGGCAGGTAATAAATTATTTGGACCTACATTTAATCCATTTGATATTACACGTACCCTTACTACAACAATGCTTGCAGGATTAAAGGAAACATCTGGTCTTGATTATGATATTCGTTTCTCAGTTGGATTAGTCTTGATGGTTGTTATCTTTATAAGTAACTACATTCTCAATCTTGTGAAAAGGAAAGTAGGTAATATGTAATGAGTACAAAATTAAAAGATAAAATATTAAATACAATTACTTATTTCGCAAGTGGTATTAGTGTATTCGTATTAGGCGCAGTATTATTATTTCTATTTTCAAAAGGTTTCTCAACTTTAAACTGGAATTTACTAGTTAATAATTATTGGAGTCAAAATTTATTGGGTACTGTTGATTCAATAGGTGGTGATTACAATATCACTGAAGAAGTAGAAGGAATATATTCTAATAGATGGGGAATCGCGTTAAAAGATGATGTAAATTCCCAAAAAGAAAAAGTAATTGAAGTAACATATATTCATCCAGACTCACCTTTAAAAACGATGATCAGCTCATCAGCTGGTGATAATAATAAAGAAATTGTATTGGAAAATGGATATACGATACAAAAAATTGACATCATTACAAGTGAAGGTATTCCAACGTTTACTGGGAAAATCATGTCACAGGATGCTCAAACAGTAATTCAAAATATAGATACTGCTGAAGAAATCACAAGTATTTATTATAAAACTACGGGTGGAGGTATACGTAGTAGTTTAATCACAACCTTATATTTAATTGTAATCTCATTGGTAATTGCATTACCAA
Organism: Anaerorhabdus sp.; assembly: GCF_036637135.1. GTDB lineage: Bacteria > Bacillota_I > Bacilli_A > Erysipelotrichales > Erysipelotrichaceae > Anaerorhabdus. Next base: position 7,838 of record NZ_JAVWNC010000003.1, read on the forward strand.
TTGGAGTATGTAGTGCTATCTATTTACATGAATATGCATCAAAATCAAAATTTAATAAAATGATTCGTCAAGGGATTGAAACACTTACTGGTGTGCCAAGTATTGTATATGGATTAATGGGTGTTACTGTATTATTCCCAGTTACTCAATTATTTGGTGCTACAACTACAAGTATTCTCCTTGGAGGATTAACCATGTCGATTATCTTACTTCCAACCATCATGAAATCGACAGAAGAAGCACTCATTGTTGTACCTCAAAGTTTAAGAGATGGAAGTTTATCGCTAGGTGCAACTAAATCACAAACCATTTTCAAGGTAGTTTTACCTTGTGCTGTTAATGGAATATTAACAGGTGTATTATTATCAATAGGTAGGGTCATCGGTGAGTCTGCAGCGTTAATATACACAATGGGAACATTCATTAATGATTCTCCATCATTACTATCTCAAGGAACTTCACTGTCACTTATGATTTGGTCATTTATGTCAGGTGAACAACCTAACTTTGAATTAGCTAGTGCTATTTCAATCATAATTTTAGTTATTGTATTAATATTAAACTTTGTGGTAAAAGCAATCGCAAAGAAATTCACGAAGAAATTTGCGTAGAAAGGTAAACTTATGGAAACAAGTTTTAAAGTAAAAGATTTAGATTTATTCTATGGTGATAAACAAGCACTAAAGAAAATCAATATGGACTTATATAGAAATAAAGTTACAGCATTCATTGGTCCTTCTGGTTGTGGTAAGTCAACTTTCTTACGCTGTTTAAATCGTATGAATGACTTAATTGAAGGTTGCAAAATTGTAGGAACAATTGAAAAAGATGGAGAAAATATATATTCATCGAAAACAGATATTGTCGACTTAAGAACGAAAGTGGGAATGGTATTTCAAAAACCAAACCCATTTCCAATGAGTATCTATGATAATGTGGCATATGGTCCACGTTGCCAAGGTCTTAAAGATAAAAAAGAATTAGAAGAAATTGTTACAAAAGCTCTTAAACAAGCAGCTCTTTATGAAGAAGTAAAAGATCGTTTGCACGAATCAGCTCTTGGTTTATCAGGTGGTCAACAACAACGTTTATGTATAGCACGTTGTATCGCAATGGAACCTGAAGTAATACTTATGGATGAACCAACTTCAGCATTAGATCCAATTGCGACTGCGAAGATAGAAGAGTTGATTGAAGAATTAAAAAAAGACTATACTATTATTATTGTTACTCATAGTATGCAACAAGCTTCACGTATTAGTGATTACACTGCTTTCTTCTTATTGGGAGAAGTAGTAGAATTTGATAATACGAAACTGGTATTTAGTACACCACAAGATAAAAGAACAGAAGATTATATTACAGGGAGATTCGGATAATGACAAAACTTGATGAAAAATGTACTTTAATTAAAGAATGTGTAATGAAAATGGCAAAACGTGTTGAAGACATGTATGCTTTATCACTTGAAATAATTGAAACAGGAAATACTGAAACTGCCCTTAAAGTAATTGAAATGGACAGTTTTGTAAACAGTGCAGAAGAAGAAATCAATGATTTAGCCATTGAAGCATTGTGTTTATTATCACCAGTTGCAAGTGATTTACGTAAAGTAATAAGCGCAATTAAGATTGCTTCGGATTTGGAACGTATTGGAGATTATGCAAAAAGCATTGCAGGATTTGTAGTGCGTAATGGAAAACTAGATCCTGAATTAGCACTTAAGGCAAAAGATTTAGGTGACGCATTCCTCACGATGATTGACCATGCAATGGACAGCTATAATAAATCTGATGCAGTTTGGGCAATGAGTATTCCTGAAGAAGATCTTCAAATTGATCGCATTTATGATGAGATTGTTAAGTACTTACAAGCTAAGATTAAGAAGCAAGAAGTATCGGATGATATTATCCCAGTATTAGGTATGTTACGCAATTTAAAGCGTGCAGGTGAGCACACTAAAAATATTTGTGAACATACTATATTTGAAGTAAAAGGACAACATATTGAATTTAACTAAGATACCTGTAAGGGTATCTTTTTAAAATCCAATTACTTGACTTAATTAAGTAAAAGAGTTATAAAGAAGATAGAATCAGTAGGTGAGGCTACCTTAGGGATACGGATTGCTGCCGCGAAATTGTGGAGACACAATGAGTTGGTCAACAGTCTATGTCGCGTCAAGGCATAGAATAATGTAATAACATTGCCCTAAGAAGTTAAAGCTTGAATGATATAGAACGTTTTTTTAAGTCCTTGTCTAACTGATGAGGACTTTTATATTGAAGGAGGTGAGTTGTATGAGTAGTGGTCATCCGTGTATTGAAGACATATGGCTGAATTATAATAAATTGAATAGCTTATACAGCTCATTTCGTATTTCTATGAATTAAGATTTATTGTAAGGATGCCTCTAAAAGAGGAGGATCTATTATGGTAAAGAGAATAGTAAGTTTTTTCATGCAACAATCAATTGTTGTTGAAGAAAAAATGAAAAAAATGATTCAATTATCTGTAAATGAAGTATTAAGAGAAGTTGGTAACAATCTTAATGGTTATACAGAAAATGAAGTTAAGAAACAACGTGAACATTTTGGAGAAAATGTTTTAATACAAAAGAAAAAAGAATCCATGATTAAATTAGTTTTTGATACAATCAAAAATCCTTTTTCACTTGTATTATTAACTCTTGCGGTTATTTCTTTAATAACACAAGATTATGCAGCAGTAACAATTATTGTCTTGATGGTTAGCTTAAGCAGTATTTTAGGAATTACTCAAGAGTTAAAAAGTTCAAAAGCAGTTGAACAACTCACTGAAATGGTAGAAACAACTGTTGATGTACAAAGAAAATTAGATAACGAAATTTCTAAGCGAATTGAAATTCCAATGGATGAATTAGTTGTAGGTGATATTCTCTATTTATCTGCAGGTGATATTATTCCTGCAGATGTAAGACTAATTCAAACAAAAGATTTCTTTGTTACCCAATCATCACTTACTGGTGAAAGTGAACCATTAGAAAAATTTAGTGAAGCTATCCTTGATGATACAACACCAATTCTTCAATCAAATAATCTTGTGTTTATGGGATGTAATGTCGTATCTGGTTCAGCTACAGGAGTTGTGCTTGCTGTAGGTAATGAAACAATGTTTGGTCATATCGCAAAATCTTTACAAGAAAAGGACACAGTAACAAACTTTGAAAAAGGAATTAACTCTGTATCCATGGTTTTTGTACGATTCATGTTGATCATGGCACCAATTGTTTTTTTGATGAATGGGTTTACAAAAGGAAATTGGTTAGAAGCTTTCTTATTCGCAATTTCAATTGCAGTAGGATTAACACCAGAGATGTTACCCATGATTGTGTCTGTTAACCTTGCAAAAGGTGCGATGGAAATGTCAAAGAAAAAAGTAATTGTTAAGAAATTAAATGCCATTCAAAATTTTGGTGCAATGGATGTATTGTGTACAGATAAAACAGGTACAATTACACAGGATAAAGTTACACTTAAATATTATTTAAATATCCATGGTGATGAAGATGATCGTATTTTAAGACATGGATTTCTTAATAGTTATTATCAAACAGGATTGAGAAACTTGATGGACAATGCAATCATTGCGCATGTGGATGCACTCGAGAAGAAAGATTTATTTGATAACTATCGTAAGATAGATGAAATTCCATTTGACTTTAATCGACGTCGTATGAGTGTTGTGGTTGAGAATATAAATACAGAAAATTATCAACTAATAACAAAAGGGGCTATTGAAGAAATGTTGTCTATTTGTAGCTATGCAGAATATCATGACACAATTGAACCTTTGGACAATACGCTTCGAACTGAAATACTTGATCGTTGTTATCAATATAATGAAAAAGGATTTAGAGTCTTGGGTATAGCTCATAAGAAATTAGATTTATCATCCACAACAATCTCGGTAGAGGATGAGAAAGAGATGGTTCTATTGGGATTTCTTGCCTTCTTTGACCCTCCAAAAGGTAGTACAAGAGAAGCGCTTTCTGTTTTAAAAGAATATGGTGTAAGTGTAAAAGTTTTAACGGGCGATAATGACGCAGTAACAAAATACATTTGCAGCGAAGTAGGATTGAATGTTAAAAACTTCATGCTAGGCGAAGTTGTTGAATCAATGAATGATGAGGAATTAAGTAGAGCCGTAGAAGTAGTCGATGTATTTGCTAAACTATCTCCATCACAAAAAACAAGAATTGTTAAAATGCTTCATCACAATGGTCATACAGTTGGTTTTATGGGTGATGGAATCAATGATGCATCAGCGATGAAAGCAGCAGATGTGGGTATCTCTGTTGATTCTGCTGTAGATATTGCAAAAGAGAGTGCATCAATTATTCTACTAGAGAAAGATTTAATGGTATTGGAACAAGGATTAGTAGAAGGTCGTAAGACATTCACAAATATATTGAAGTATATTAAGATTACTGCTAGTTCTAATTTTGGAAATATGTTTTCAGTGTTGGCAGCTAGTATTTTGTTACCATTTCTACCTATGATGCCTTTACAAATTTTAATCTTAAATTTGATATATGATATTTCGTGTACTGCAATACCTTGGGATAATGTAGATGAAGATTATCTAAAAGAACCTAGACAATGGGATGCAAATAGTATATCTAGATTTATGGTTTATTTTGGACCGACAAGTTCAATCTTTGATCTTTTAACTTATTTGATTTTATTCTTTGGAGTATGTCCGTTTGTTTTTGGAGGGAATTTCAATTCACTAACTCCGGAAATGAAAGTATTGTTTATTAGTTTGTTTCAAACGGGCTGGTTCATCGAAAGTTTATGGACACAAACTTTTATCATTCATATGCTAAGAACTCAAAAAATACCTTTTATTCAAAGCGTAGCTTCGTGGAAATTAATCTTGGGTACTACATTTGGAATAATTGTTGGAACACTTATTCCGTTTACAATGATAGGTACAACGTTGGATATGATGAGTTTACCTGGGTTCTATTTCATCATTCTTGTTGGTATTATCATTTTATATAATCTTCTCACATCATTTGTAAAAATAATATATATCAAAAAATTTAGCAGGTTATTATAAAACAAGCAGGTCATTGACCTACTTGTTTATTTTTATTACAAATTTTGTACCATGATTGAGATAATCGAAGACCTCAATTGTACCGTTGTGAAAATCAACACCATGTTTTACGATGGCTAATCCAAGACCAGTTCCTTCGATTTGTTTACTATGTGATTTATCGCTGCGGTAAAATCGCTCGAATACACGTTCTTTATCCTTGTCATGGATTCCTATGCCATCATCTTTTACAATGATTTCAATGTAAGAAGTACGATCCCTAAGACTAACCCAAACATGTCCATTTTCATAATTATACTTAATTGCATTTTGAATGAGGTTATACATGATTTCGTAGATAATTTGTCTTACTGCTAAACCTTTTACTGGAAGTGTTTCATCAATTAATGCAACATTTGCATTTCCAGCATAGTTTTCAAGATTACGTAATACATTTTGAATCACTTCTTGATAATCAATAGTTTCATAATCAAGCTGTACATTACCTTCATCTAGTTTAGATAATTTAATGATATCCTCAATTATACGTAATAATTGTTTAGATTCATCCACAATCTTTCTAGAGAATTCTTGAGTGTTATCACCTTGTAAGTTATTTGCCATGATTTCAGCGTATCCAGAAATACTAGTTAAGGGTGTTTTTAATTCATGAGATACATTGGCACTAAATTCTTTACGTATTTTATTGTGGTAGCTCATATTTTCTAAAAGTGGTTGAAGTTCAGGATATGTTTTGTTTGAAAGGGGTATATCCAAATTCAAATGATTAATAGGGTCAACTATTTTTTGTGTTAATATACGCGCAATAATTAAACTTATTACAATTACTGATGCGAAGATCAATAGTATGGGCATGAATGAGGAACCCAATGTACTAATAAGCGTATTCGATGTGGTACTCAAACGAAGTATATTTCCATTATCTAATTTCAATGCATAATAATAAGTTGATTCATTCAATGTATCGGAATAACGTGTTGATGCCGCTTGTCCTTTTTTAACGGCTTCAATAAACTCAGGGCGCGTTGAATGATTACTCAAACTATTTAAATTGTATCTAGAATCAAGTAAAACTTTACCATCTGCCTGAATGAGGGTGATTCTTGATTCGGAATAAAATTTAGTTTGCAAGAAGTCATCTGGATTTTTGTTATAGAGTTGCGCTAATGAATTTGTTTCATTAATTAGAGTTTGTTTTGTTGTTTTTTCTAAATCAGTATAGATTATGAAAGTACACAAAAAATAAGAAATCGCAACAAGTACGATTGAAGTTAATGCGATACTTTGAAAAATCTTTTTTTTCATTCTTTATCCACCATCTTATAACCAACACCACGAATTGTTTCGATGTAATCACTGGCATGTTCGAGTTTAGAACGTAATGTACGAATATGAACATCAACAGTTCGTGTTTCACCATAATAATCATAACCCCAAATTTGTTCAAGTAATTGATCACGTGTTAAAACAATACCTTGATTTTCCATCAAAAGTTTTAATAATTCAAATTCTTTTAAAGTTAAAATGATTCGTTTATCTTGTAACAAGACAAAATGACGTTGTGTATCGATTGTTAAATCCTTAAAGGAAATTGTTTTTGAAGGAGTTGGTTTATCAGTTCTACGAAGAACTGCTTTCACTCTTGCGACAAGTTCCATGATACCAAACGGTTTTGTGATATAATCATCGGCACCAAGATCAAGGCCTTGTACCTTATCATATTCACTATTTTTTGCCGTCAACAAAATAACGGGTATATTCTTCGTAGTAATTGAAGTTTTCAATTGTTTTAAAATTGATAATCCACTTTCCCCAGGAAGCATAATATCTAATAGTATTAATTCTGGTTTTTCATCAGCAATAGCTGGATAAAATGATTTCGCATCACTAAAACCTCTGGCTTGAAAACCAGTGTTATTGAGAGTATAGACAATCAGTTCTTGAATATTTTGTTCATCTTCTACGCAGTATATCATATCATCACCTACCCATAGTTTACGTGTTTTATGCGCTAACTTCAATCACTCATCCTTTATTTAACACAAAATTAACAATTTATCATCTTTGTATAAATATGTTATTTTCTAAGAAAGATGATATAATTGGAATCGGTGATAAAAAATGAATAAAATTAAATATGCTTTACTTCGATTTATGCAAGGACGATATGGAGTAGATAGTCTTAACAATTTCATTTTGTATACTTCTATTGGGATATACATAATTGATATCTTCTTTGTTAAGGATTTCTATTTGTCTATTGTTTCTCAATTGATGGTAATTGTGGTTATTTTTCGTATGTTTTCTAAGAATTGGATGGCAAGGCAAAAGGAAAATGCAACGTTCTTAAAACTTACAAAAGGAATTCGTCGATATTTTGTTTGTCTTCAAAAACAAATGAAAGATCGTGAACATGCTTATTTCTTGTGTCCAAACTGTAAACAAATTGTACGTGTACCTAGAGGCAAAGGTAAAATTGAATTGATATGCCCAACATGCAAAACTAAATTTGAAAGAAAGTCATAAAAAAATGTAGGTAAACTACATTTTTTTTAATGCTCGAACTTTTGAAATACCCTCTATTGAATTCAATTCTTGTATTAAAGTTTCGTTTATTTCGTTTTCTAAGTCAATTAATGTATATGCAAATTGACCTTTTGAATTGTTCATCAAGTTGGATATATTCAGACTGTATTTTGCAAGTGTTTGAGTGATTTGGCCAATCATGTTGGGAATGTTTTTATGCAAAATCGCAAGACGGCTTGTTACAGAACAAATTCCCATATCACAGCTTGGATAGTTTACTGAATTTTTAATATTTCCGTTTTCGATATAGTCCATCATTTCTAAAACAGCCATATGAGCACAATTATCTTCTGATTCTTCGGTTGAAGCACCAAGGTGAGGAATCACAATAGTATTTTTCATTTTCATGATTGTCGGATTTGGAAAGTCAGTAATGTATTTTCTAACGATACCACTTTCAATTGCAGCATGTAAATCCTCTTCATTGACTAAGGTATCTCTTGAGAAATTAAGCAATACTGTTCCTACTTTCATTTTACTTATAATTGAAGAGTTAATCATACCCTTCGAATCACTTGTTAGTGGTAAATGTAGCGTAATGAAATCTGATTTTTCTAATAGAGCATTAATATCAGTTGCATGTTCAACTTTGGATGATAAACTCCATGCCGCATGAATTGATATGAAGGGATCATAACCGATTACTTTCATGCCTAATGAGATAGCTACATTCGCAACTTTTGCACCAATTGCTCCAAGACCAATAACTCCTAACGTTTTTCCTTGAATTTCAGTACCAGCGAAATTCTTTTTTTCTTTCTCTGTAGTTTTTGTAATGTTTGCATCTTGTGCGTTATTTCGGCACCATTCAATACCACCGACTAAATCACGGCATGCTAATAACATACTGGCGATAACTAATTCCTTTACACCGTTGGCATTTGCACCAGGTGTATTGAAAACTACAATACCTTGTTCACTACAAACATCAAGAGGAATATTGTTGACTCCAGCACCTGCTCTTGCAATACAATTAAGTTCTTTTGAAAATGTTAAATCCAACATAGGAGCACTACGCACAAGTATACCTTGAGCTTCATCAACAGTATCAGTAATTACATAAGAATCTGTTAGCTCATCTAGTCCTTTTGGTGAAATTGGATTAAGGCAATGGATTTTAATCATACGGATGACCTTTTCTTTCTTCAAAGTCTTTCATCAAGTTTATAAGCGCTTGTATACCATCAATAGGCATAGCGTTATAAATGCTTGCACGCATACCACCTACAGAACGATGACCTTTAATATTCTCGATACCAACTGCTTTAGCTTCTTTGATAAACTGTGTATCAAGTTCATCATTTCCTGTTATAAATGGAACATTCATGATTGAACGATAGTTTACATCTACAGGACATTTAAATAGCGTACTTTCCTCAATAGCGTCGTAGAGTAACTTAGCTTTATCTCTATTTCTTTGCTGAAGTACTTCAAGACCACCTTGTTTTTTTATCCATTTGAATACTTTGCCACACATATAAATTGTAAAGGTAGGTGGGGTATTGTACATAGAATCATGATCAGCATAAGTTTTATACTTCAATAGAGTAGGAGTAGGATTAAATGTTGTTTCTTGAATCAAATCTTTTCTAATGATTACGACACATACACCTGAAGGTCCTATATTTTTTTGAGCACCCGCAAAGAGTAATCCATATTTTGATACATCAATTGGTTCTGATAAGAAACAAGATGATACATCTGCAACTAGTGGTATACCATTTGTATTAGGTAAGTCTTTGAATTTTGTACCATAAATTGTGTTATTTTCACAAAGGTATACATAATCAGCATCGGGACGAATCTCTAGATTTTCGACGTTAGGAATTGTCGTGAAGTTAGAATCTTTCGATGAAGCGATTATTTTTGCATCTAGAAATAACTGTGCTTCTTCATATGCTTTCTTTGAAAATTGTCCAGTAATCAAATAATCTGCTTTACCGTTTTTAATCAAATTCATAGGTACCATTGAAAATTGCAAAGATGCACCACCTTGAATAAATAGAATTTCATAATTATCAGGTATATTTGCAATGTCTCTCAAGTCTTGTTTTGCTTCATTTAGTATAGTTTCGAATACCTTTGAGCGATGTGACATTTCCATAACAGACATGCCTGAATCTGAGTAGTTCTGTAACTCGATTTGTGCTTCTTTTAACACTTCTTTTGGTAGAACAGCAGGACCTGCAGAAAAATTATAAATTGTTTTCATGATAACCCTCCATTTTCACCTATTATACAATTAATAGGAAGAAGGACAAGTACTTCTTCTTTTTAGTAGCTTATCGATGATGATTTAATTAAGGTAAGAATTACTTAATATTTCATTATTTTAATATTTTTATCATTTTTTGCACGAAATGTTTAATTGTAATCGTTTTAGTAGTGAGAGAAGGAGGAAATGATTATGAAAAAATTACTCTCAGTAGTAGCGATTATAGGTATGTTAGCACTTGGTACCTCAAATGTTTTTGCAGCACAAGATACAGTAGATTGTCCAAGAAATGGAGAAGACTGTCCAAGAAGTAGTGAAGAATGTTTGAACAACAGCGAAGATTGTCCAATGTTATACCAAGGTCGTCGTTATTCGAATCAATCTAAGAGTTCAAAAAACACAGGAAGTGTAAAAAATGTTAGAATGGGACAAGGAAGAAACTGTCATAACTAAAAGTAGGTAAATATGTTAAATGAAGAACAACTTGAAAAAGCGATCGATTTGTACGCAAACGATGTAAGAAGAATTTGCTTTATATATAGTAAGTCAGAGGCAGATGTCGATGATATTTTTCAAGATGTCTTCATAAAGTATTACAAACTTAATCAACCTTTCCTTGATCCGCAACATGAAAAGGCGTGGATACTTCGAGTTACAATTAATTCATGCAAAGATTTCATTAAAAGTTGGTTTCGGAAGAATGTTGAACTAACGGATGATTTCAGTCAGTTTTCAATCAATCCCGATAAAGATGACGGGGAACTTATCCTTGAGGTAAGGAAACTCAAGAAAGACTATGCCACTGTTATTTATTTGTATTATTATGAAGAATACAGTTTAAAAGAAATTGCATCCATATGTGAATGTAGTATTAATACAATATCATCAAGACTTCAGCGTGCAAGAGCGGAGTTGAAAAAAAGACTAGGAGGTGATGTGTTAAATGAAGAGAATGAAACAACTTGATCAAATTCAAGTCAGTGATATGAAGAAAGAAGAAATCTTTCGAAAAGTTATAAAACCTAAACACTCAAACAATGTACGATATGGATTTGCTTTTGCGATGATTCTTGTTTTGGTTGTGACATCATTATCTTTCTTTAGTCAATCACCATCTTCTATTGTAGTGAGTTCAATCGCAATGGAAGTTAATCCTAGTATTGTTTTGAACTTAGATAAGAATAATCGTGTTGTTGAAGTTGTGGATGTTAATGGCGATGCCACTAATTTGCTTAGTGAAATACATGTGATTGGTTTAGATATTCAAGAAGCAATGGATATGATTATTGATTCACCAGTGTATCAAGCTAACTATATCAATAACTATTTAGAAGTGAGTGTCTATTCAGAAAATTTAGCTATATCAAATTCATTAGATCAACTAGTAAATGGAGTACTTCAAAAGAATTTTAATGGTAAAAACTGTCATAGCCAACAAGTGGATAAAGAGACTTGGGAAAACGCAAGGAAAAGAAACATGGGTGTTGGAAAATACCAAGCGATAACTAATATTATTGAAACAACTGATGAATACACATTTGATGAGTTAGAACATTGTTCTATGAATGAGTTAAATGAGATACAAGGACATTGTCAAAAAGGAAACGGCAATGGATATAGAAAAGGGTGCAACGATTAAGTTGCATCCTTTATTTTTAGAGTATATGAATTTTATGTTTTTCGCATTCATCAATCATAGCTTGTGGCCAAGTACTTGCCTGAACCTCACCAACATGAGCTTTATTTAGAAGAAGCATGCATAGGCGAGATTGACCAATACCTCCACCAATTGTATAAGGTAATTCCTTATTCACAATCATTTTGTGATATGGAAGATTTAAACGATCTAAGCAGTTTGCTTTCTTACATTGTTCAACAATGGCAGTTTCATCCACACGTATACCCATACTGGATAATTCTAAACCCATTTGTAATGTTTCATGCCAAATGAAGATATCTCCATTTAATGACCAATCATCGTAGTCAGGAGCTCTACCATCATGAGGTGTACCACTATTCAATGGTTCACCGATTTTCATAATAAAGACACAACCTAATTCTTTTGAAATGGCATTTTCTCTTTCTTTAGGTGTGAAGTTAGGATATTTATCTTCAAGTTCTTGTGTCGTAATAAAATGAATTTTATTTGGTAAGTGGTTCACTGCGTTAGGATATTTATACCAAACTTCATGCTCCATGTGCTTAATTACTTTAAAAATATCTTGTACAGTCTGTTTTAGAACATCGATTGTTCTTTCTTCTTTTGAAATAATCTTTTCCCAATCCCATTGGTCCACATAGCATGAATGGGTATTATCTACCTCTTCATCACGACGGATAGCGTTCATGTTTGTGTATAAACCTTCGTGCATTTTGAAGTCATATTTTTTAAGTGCTAGACGTTTCCATTTCGCAAGGGATTGAACAACCTCTATCTCTTCGTTTGGTAATTCTTTCATATCAAAGCTTACAGGGCGTTCTATACCGTTTAAATTATCATTTAAACCAGAACTCTTCTCCACGAATAAAGGCGCTGAAATACGCGATAAACCGAGTACTTTACCTAATTCTTTTTGAAATGTATCACGAATATACTTGATAGCTTCTTGCGTTTCTCTCACTGATAAGACAGGATCATAGTTTTCTGGAATATATAATTTCATATTGAATACCTCACATAATCATTAATTATATATGATTTAATCAGTATCGTGAAGAAAAAGTTCTATCCTACTGCATAAGATAAGGGATTATGATACAATACTGTCGGAAAGTAGGTAGGTTATGAAAATAGGAATTATATCATTAGGATGCTGTAAAAACTTAGTCGATACGGAAAACTTAATTGGAATGCTTCAACAATCCAATCAAGAAATTACATATAACTTAAATGAAGCAGAAGCAATAATTGTCAATACTTGTGGATTTATTGATCCAGCTAAAGAAGAAGGAATTAATACAATTCTGGAAATGGCTGAATATAAAGGAAAGAAGTGTAAAAAATTAATCGTGATGGGATGTTTGTCTGAACGTTACTATGATCAATTAGTAGAGGAATTACCGGAAGTTGATTGTTTTATTACCCTTAAGCAATACAATCAATTAGGACCTATTCTTACCGAAGTATTGGGTGAAAAGATTGCCAATGATTATGGCAAATGTCCACAAGTACTTACAGGTAAACCGTGGATGGCATACTTGAAGATTGCGGATGGCTGTGATAATCGTTGTTCATACTGTGCGATTCCACTAATTCGCGGAGGGTATCGTTCATTTGATATTGAAGTTTTAGTTGAACAAGCTAAAGAACTTGCGAAACGTGGAGTTAAGGAATTAAATCTAATTGCACAAGATACAACACGTTATGGATTAGATAACTATGGGGAAAGACGCTTGTTGGAATTATTGAAACGATGTAATGAAATTGAAGGGCTTCACTGGATTCGAGTACTTTATATGTATCCTGATGAAATTGATTATGAGTTAATTGAAGGTATGGCAAAGCTTGAAAAGGTATTACCTTACTTCGATATACCAGTTCAACATGGTTCAAATCGTATGTTGAGTATCATGAATCGTCGAGGCACTAGTGAAAGTATCATAGATTTAGTCAATAAAATTAGAGAAACGTATCCATTACCCGCTTTGCGTACGACGATGATTGTAGGATTCCCAACAGAAACATTGGAAGATGTAGACATGAATCTAGAATTTATGAAAACGATCAAATGGGATCGTTTAGGTGGATTTACATATTCTAAAGAAGAAGATACTCCATCATATGAGATGGTAGATGATGTAACACAAGAAGAAAAAGAAAGACGATATGAATTGATGATGAAACTTCAAGAAGAGATTGTTGAAGCTAAGAATCAAGAATTGATTGGTAAAACACTAGAAGTACTTGTGGAAAAACAAGATGGGCTTACTGGTTTTTATCGCGGTAGAAGTGTTTTTAGTGCTCCGGATGGTATTGATGGGGAAGTTATATTTAAGAGTGAAACACCCATTGAATTTGGAACTTTTGTACCTGTAACGATTAATAGAATCAAAGCACACGATTTTTATGGGAATTGCATGAAGTAGAACTTTGAGAAATCAAAGTTTTTCTTTTGCATAAAACGTTTGTAAGCCTTTTCTTTTTGTTTTAAAAACTCTATAATAATGAATATATACTAAAGGAGATATGCATGAAAACAGTTATCGGAATCGATTTAGGCGGTACAAATGTACGTATTGCAAAAGTTAGTGACTCTGGAGAAGTACTACAAGAGTTAAAAAGTCCTTCTTATGGATTAGAAGGGCCTGAAAAGGTTGTACCTAACATTATTTCATTAATTAAGCAAATTGACGGTTATAAAGACTGTGTAGGTATTGGAATTGGTGTTCCAGGACCTGTAGATACAGTAAATAAAGTCATGAAATTATCTAGTAATTTAACTGGATTCACAGATTATCCAATGGCTAAAATGATTGAAGAAGCAACGGGATTACCTACATTTATGGATAATGACGCTAATTGTGCAGGTCTTGCTGAGGCGATTATTGGTGCAGGAAAATTATATCCAATTGTTTATTACACAACTGTTTCTACTGGAATTGGTGGAGCACTTATTGTGAATGGTAAATTGGTTTCAGGTAAATCTGGGTATGCGGGTGAAGTAGGGAATTTAATTGTTGATCCATATCGCGAACCATTTAATAATTTAAATCCAGGAGCTTCTGAGAGTGAAGCGAGTGGACGTGCACTTACACGTAAAGGACAAGAAATTTTTGGCGATAAGATTCAAAGTGCGAGAGACGTATTTGAATTATATGTTGAAGGTGATGCGGAAGCTAAGAAATTAGTTGATCAGATGACAACAGATCTTGCGATTATGTATAGTCATATTGCGCATATCGTAGACCCACATATTTTTGTAATCGGTGGTGGCGTTATGAAATCAAAGGATATTTGGTTACCAATCATGCAAGAAAAATTCAAAAACTATGTACATAAAGGTATGAGAGACGTAATTTTCACCGAAGCTGAATGTAGTGAACCTGGAATTTTAGGTGCAGCAATGTTACCGATTTCCAATGGTTTATAGGGAAGTGAAATGAATGGATAACCGTTATCAAAAGTATGCGGAACTTGCCATAAAACAAGGAGTAAATATTCAAAAGGGACAAATGTTAGTGATTAGCGCACCCGTTGAAGCATTTGAATTTGTTCGTCTATGTACCCTTGAAGCATATAAAGTTGGAGCATCAATTGTGGATGTTGTTTGGAATGATGATTTAATTACAAAATTGCACTATGAGCATGTAGAAACAGATTTACTTAAAAAAGTTTCACCTTGGGAAATTGAACGTCGTAAAGAAGCAGTTGATGCAAAATGCGCATTCTTGAATATACGTAGTAGTATTCCGGGTAATTTAAAACACATTGATCCAAATAAGCTACAAGAAGTGAATTTAGAAGTATCAAAAGCAATGGAACCTTTCCGTTACTACACAATGTCAAATGTAGGACAATGGTCTATTGTTGCGCTTCCAAATGTTACTTGGGCAGAAACAATTTTCAAGAATCTAAAAGGCGAAGAAGCAGCTACTGCATTAAGAGATGCCATATTTAAATCAGTTCGAATTACTGAAGATAATGATCCAGTAAAAGAGTGGGATGAACATAATCTAGAATTACGTAAACACAATGACACATTAAATAACTATAACTTTAAATCACTCCATTTCCAAAATGGAATCGGAACAGATTTAGTTGTAGGATTAGTTGAAAACCATATTTGGGCTGGTGGATGCGACCCAACTTTAGGGGGTATTGAATTTAATCCAAATATGCCAACTGAAGAAACATTCACGACACCACTTCGTACAGGAGTTAATGGTATTGTGTATGGAACAAAACCACTAAACTATCAAGGAAAGTTAATTGAAAACTTTTGGATTAAGTTTAAAGATGGAAAAGCAGTGGAATATCATGCAGAAAAACAAGAAGATGCGTTATCAAATTTAATCAATCTAGATGAAGGATCTTGTTATTTAGGTGAAGTTGCCCTAATTTCTCATGATTCTCCTATCTCGAATATGAATATTTTATTCTATGACACGTTGTTTGATGAGAATGCCTCTTGTCATTTAGCACTAGGCGCAGCATATTCAAACAATATTAAAAATGGAGAAAACATGACTAAAGAAGAATTACTTGCGCATGGATGTAATGTTTCTATGGCTCACTCCGATTTCATGTTTGGTAGTAGTGATATGAATATTGTGGGAACGACTCATGATAATCAAGAGATTCAAATCTTTAAAGATGGAAATTTCTGTATATAACCTCATTTTATGAGGTTTTTATTTGACTTCATGATTTACTTTAGCTATTCTATTTAGTGATGTATAATGAATTTAGGTGATTACGATGTATCATATATCAGATGTAAAAAAATATTTAAGATGTCCAAAATTATTTTGGTTGAGTCATTATGAAAAATCTCTCCCATTTAATTCATATGTTCGTCTTGATGAAGCTGTAACAACTTTAGCTTGTGAGAAACTAGGAGTTACAGATTGTTTTTTAGGTGCTCGTGGCGATGAAGCGAGTAAAGCCCTTTTAGCGATGAATGACAATGAATGGATTGTTAAAGGAAGATTTGAAGCGAAACAATTACGTGCAAAAATACCATTCCTCCATAAAACAAACAATGGGTGGGATGTCTATTTCTTATTTTGTGGTAATCGTCCAAAAGATGATGACATGAATTTTTATTGCAGTAGTATTTGGGTATTAGAAGAAAATGATATTAAAATCAATCAAATCTATATCTTACACTTTGATGAAAACTATGTTCGTTCAGATGAGTTAGATCCACATCAACTATTCCAAATTACGGCGGATTTTTTCAATGATAAAGGAAATCCGAGTAAAAATGTAAAGGATACAATCTTTAAGCGGTTACGTAATTTAGAAGATATCCTTAACGGCATGGATGAAGTACTTCAATTAGATAAAGTAGAATGTACACGTCAAAATAAATGTACGAAAAAGAATAAGTGTCGTTTCTACGACAAGTGTTTTCCTAATGAAATAGAAGTTGAGGCAGATTCAATTTTAACATTGGTTTCTTCTCAACATAAATATGACATGCATCACGAAGGAAGACTCAAACTAAAAGATGTTGACTTGGAACGAATTGAAGGTTCAAGGCAACAATTTGCACAAATTCGTGCAAGTCAAAATGATGGACTTTATGTAGATTATTATTCACTTAAGATTTGGATTGAGAAAATTAAATTTCCAATCACTTTCTTGGATTTTGAATGGGAGACTTATGCAATTCCACCATTTAAGGGAATGAAACCATATGATGTATTACCATTCGAATATTCTATTCATATTCTCTATGAAGATGGAACAATCGAACATAAAGAATACTTAGGTACTCGAGATTGTCGTAGACATCTTGCGGAGAACTTAATGAAAGATATTCCTGCAAATGGAACTATTGTTGCCTATAATGCTGAAGGTGCAGAGAAAATACGATTAAAAGAAATGGCTGCACAATTTCCTGAATATGCAAAAGAGTTAATGATTCTCTATAAGCGATTAGTTGACTTAGCTTTTCCATTTGTGATTGGTACAGTGTATGATGTAAGAATGCGTGGATATTATTCGTTGAAAGTATTAATGTCATTAATGGAAAATCAAAGTGGTTATCAAGATTTAGATATTCACCAAGGGATGGATGCGGTATTCCAATGGCGTTTATTGGATCAAGAAAATGATGATGTTGATCCTGAGGCAATTAGAAATCATTTAATTGAATATTGTAGTATGGATACATATGCAATGGTAGTGGTATATAAATGGTTGATGAGTTTAGTCGATAATTATGAAAAATAACTGAACAATGATGTATTGATATACCAAACTCGCAGCGAATCATTTATAATGTAATTAAGAAGAGGAGGTTTCGAGTATGAGATTTGAAATCGTTGGACAACATGTTAGTATCACAGATGGAATGAGAGCGAAAATTGAAAATAAATTATCATTCCTAGACAAGTATTTCTTAATTGATGAAGACACAATTGCACGTGTTGTTGTGAAAATCTATCCGACAACTCAAAAAATAGAGGTGACAATTCCAAGCAAAATTGGATTGTTACGTGCAGAAGTCGAGCATGAAGATTTATATGCTGCAATCGACTTGGCGATTGATAAACTAGAAGATCAAATTCGTCGTCAAAAAACAAGATTATCACGTAAACACAAAGATAAACTTGCGATGAGTTTTATTGAAATTGATGAAGAAAAATTAAGCACAGGAGACATTCCTGTAAAGACGAAAACAATTCAAGCAAAATCGATGGATTTAGAAGAAGCAATTCTTCAAATGGAAATGTTAGGACATAGTTTCTTTATCTACACAGATACTGAAACTGAAACAATTAGTGTTGTTTACCGTCGTAATAACGGTGGATATGGTTTAATTGAAACAGAATAAATAAATGAAAAGGATGTTCGTATTTGAACATCCTTTTTACATGCCTAAGTAATTTAATAAATTGAATAAGAACAATACAAATCCAAAACTAATCATTCCAGGTAAGAATGAGTGTGTTTGGTTGTACAAATAAGAAATAATAACTGTAATTATAAAATAAAACAAATAACCTTTTAGCCAAGCAATTACATCAAATGGTATATACGTAACCGTAAATAATAATGCGAATAGAAATCCTGACAATAGAATTACAACAGCTTCTGCATGTTTTAACTTCAAACGATCTGTAACACATTTGAATACAAGAACATAATTCATAGCGAAGACAAATGTATTAACCAAGAAGATTGGAATAATAAACCATGTGAATGAAGATAGGATTTCAGGATCAATAAATGGTAAGAATGCTTTTAAGTAAGTATGATTAGCCCAAACAATAAATGATAAAACTAAAATACCAAGAATAGTAAAGAAGGTTGCTTCTTTAGAATCATCTTTAAATCGCTTGCCATGAATTTCGAGTAAATCCCAGTTCTGAATCATTAATAGTAAACCAGAAAGACTTACGGTAAAAGTATATGCAATTAATTGATTTTGTATAACCATATTTATCAATGGTGAAAAAATGGGGACGATAAGAAAGAAACAAATTGATAATATGATTCGGCTATAGGGTAAAGTTGTAGACTGATTACTCATAATCTAACCCCCTTCGAGTGTACTTGAAAATTATATCAAGAAAGCAATAAAAATCAAGCCACAATATAGGTGAGAAAAAAATAGTATCTATAGTTACGAGAGAAATGGATGGTTTTAGTGAAATTTGTCATATAAATGGATTAGGAGGATACAGGATGCTTACTAAAACATGGAGTGATAAAGAAAAAATTACATTTATAACCTTTTTAGCGAAAGGATATATGAATTCGATGAGACGAGTTCACTTATATCGTATTTTTGGTGTGCAAGAAGGGCATATGCAATACGAGGGGGAATTAGGCTCACTGTATTTAGTGGATTCTGCATTACGATTATGTAGTTCAACAAGTGAGTTTATTTTAAGAAATGAGTTTTTTGGATATTCAAAACCAAACTGGTATCGTGATTATTATTCGAAAAGTAGTTTTTATCGACTTAAAAAGCAAGCAATTGATGAATTTATTGATTGTCTTAACCTCTAAAAAATGATAAAATCTCCGTGAGGTGTGAGACATGGAGACATTCAACACAATTAAAAGTTACCTTGAAAAATCAATAGATAAGAGATGTGAAATCAAGGAAGAAACAACTTTTGAAGAATTAGGGCTAGATTCTTTCGGGGTTGTTGATTTTGCGCTTGGCTTGGAAGAAGCATTGGGGATTACTTTTTTTGATGAAGAATTACATGATATTAACACTATCAAAGATATGGCTGATATAGTAGATCGTCATATAATTTAAGGAGGGATATCTATGTTGAAAGGTATTGCAGCATCATCGGGAGTAGCAATTGCAAAGGTTTATAAATTGCAACAACCTGAGCTTAAAATTGAAAAAGTACAAAGTTCTTCGGACGAAGAAATTGCAAAGCTAGAAAAAGCGTTTGAAAAAACAATCGCAGACATTGAAGTAATCAAAGCAAGAGCAGCAGGTAACTTATCTGAAGAAGAATTAGCTATCTTTGATGCCCATTTGATGATGGCAAATGACCCAGAATTAAAAGGTCAAATCGAAGAAATGATTAAATCAGAAGGTATTAATGCTGAATATGCTACTGAACAAGTAGCTAACATGATGGTTGGTATGTTTGAAAGTATGGATGACGCATATTTCAAAGAAAGAGCAGCTGATGTTAAGGATGTTACTTTCCGCCTACAATGTAATCTTGCTGGCGCAATCATCCCTGATTTAACAACTATAAATGAAGAAGTAATTATTGTTGCAGAAGATTTAACACCTTCTGATACAGCACAATTAAATAAAAAATATACACTAGGTTTCGCTACTGCAATTGGTGGTAGAACTTCACATTCAGCTATTATGGCTAGAAGTTTAGAAATTCCAGCGGTTGTAGGATGTGGCGTAATCATGGAAGAAGCTAAACAAGGAGATATACTTATCCTTGACGCTATTGATGGCGTAGTTATTCTAAATCCATCTCAAGATCAAATCGATGAATACAGTGCTAAACGCGCTAAATTTAGCGAAGAAAAAGAAGCTCTTAAAATTTTAATTAATGAAAAGAGTGTTACATTAGATGGTCATGAAGTTGAACTTGCAGGTAATATTGGTACACCAAAAGATGTTGTTGGTGTTCTTGCAAATGGTGGAGAAGGGGTTGGTTTATACCGTACAGAATTCTTGTACATGGATAGCGAATCTGATTTCCCAACAGAAGATGAACAATTTGAGGCTTATAAAACAGTTTTAGAAGCAATGGATGGTAAGAAAGTAGTTATTCGTACTTTGGATATTGGTGGAGATAAGAAATTAAGCTACTTCACATTCCCTGAAGAAATGAATCCTTTCTTAGGATACCGTGCTATTCGTCTATGTTTAGACAGAACAGATATCTTTAGAACTCAATTACGTGCATTAATTCGTGCGAGTGCTTATGGACGTCTATGTATTATGTTCCCAATGATCGCAACTTTAAAAGAATTTAGAGCTGCAAAAGAGTTATTCAATGAAGAAAAAGCTAAATTGATTGCTGAAGGCGTTAAAATTGGTGAAAAAATTGAAGTTGGTATCATGGTTGAAATTCCAGCTGCAGCAGTTCTTGCTGATCAATTTGCTAAAGAAGCTGATTTCTTCTCAATCGGGACAAACGATTTAGTACAATATTCAATGGCTGCAGATAGAATGAGTGAAAAAGTATCATATCTATACCAACCTATGAACCCATCATTATTACGTCTTATCAAGATGGCTATCGATGGAGCTCATAAAGAAGGTAAATGGTGTGGTATGTGTGGAGAAATGGCAGGGGATGAACTTGCTGCTCCAGTATTGCTAGGACTTGGTCTTGATGAATTCTCAATGAGTGCTTCAAGTATTCTTCGTGCTCGTAAGATGATTCGTTCATTAAAGAAATCTGATATGGAAGAACTTGCTGCTAAAGCACTTGCAAGTGAAACTATGGAAGATGTCGTTGAACTAGTGAAAAATAGTTTAAAATAAGTTAAAATAAGAGTGTGAGTGTTCACACTCTTTCTTTTTTTGAGGAGAATTCAAATGAAAAAAGTAATTTTTATATCAAGTACAGGAGGACATCTGACTGAATTGATGCAACTTGCACCAATGTTTGAACGTGTAGATGCAACCTTAATTACAGAAAATACCGCATCTAATAAATCATTAAAGGATAAATATGGAGATAAGTTTACAACTCTTGCTTATGGTACTAAACAACATTTATTCTCATATTTATTTATCTTTTCTTTCAATATTTTAAAATCACTTTTTCTTTTTATTAAAATTAGACCTGACTATATAATTACGACAGGAACACATACGGCTGTACCGATGTGCAAAATTGCTCATATGTTTAAAAAGAAAGTTATTTATATTGAAACATTTGCGAATGCGAAAACACCAACTCAAGCAGGAAGGATGATTTATCCAATTGCTGATTTATTCATTGTGCAATGGGAAAGTATGCTTGAGTTTTATCCAAATGCTGTATATGGGGGGTGGATTTTCTAATGATACTAGTTACTTTAGGAACACAGGATAAATCGTTTCATCGATTGCTTGAGTCAATTGAAAAACAAATAGAACAAGGGTTGATTCAAGATAAGGTCATTGTACAAGCAGGCTATACTAAATTTGAATCTAAACACATGGAGATATTTGATTATATTGATCGCGATGAATTTGCGAAATTGTTATTAGAGGCAGATTATATTATCACCCATGGTGGTGTTGGAACGATTATGACAGCATTAAAAAGTGGCAAAAGAGTTATCGGTGCTGCAAGACTTGCACAGTTTGGTGAACATCATAATGATCATCAGACACAAATATTAGAAAGCTTTGATGAACAAGGAAATTTGATTTATGCCAAGGATTTAGAACACTTGGATGAATATATTAAAAGAAGCAACACGTTTAAGCCGAAAACGCTTGTGAGTAATACAGATTCATTTATCAAACTAATTGAAGATTTTATGGAAAAAAACTAGAAAACATCTATTAAATCAAAATGAATATGATATAATGTCAATGGCTTTAATGAAATGCGTGACGTTTCGAAGAAATCAATTTTTTATAGTAACTACTGATAACCTTCGAACGCATGTTTTGAAGGTTTTTTTATGGAGGTTATATGGGAAGATTATTTCAAAATGGAACTGTATATATCAAAGGAAAATTTGAAGAGAAGGATTTTATTATCGATGATGATGGTTGTATTGTCACTGCAGATAAGATTGATGTTGATGATGTAGAAGAGATCATTGACTGTGCAGGATTGCATATTTTTCCAGGCTTCATTGATCCACATGTACATTTAAGAGAACCTGGTTATTCTTATAAAGAAACAATGAGTGCAGGCACAAAAGCGGCAGCACACGGTGGATATACCACAGTATTTGCGATGCCAAATATTAATCCTGTACCAGACAGTGTTGAAAATATAAAACAATTAGAACAACACATCGAACAAAATGCTTGTATCCATGTATTACCCATTGCATCAATAACAAAAGGACAAAAAGGTGTTGGAGAACTGGTAGATTTTGACCAATTAATCAAACATACTTATCTATTTTCTGATGATGGTAAAGGTGTACAAGAAGATGACATGATGAAAGTAGCTATGCAAAGTTGTGCTAAGAATAATGCAATTGTGATAGCGCATTGTGAGGATGAAAGATTATTAAAACCAGGTGGTTGTATTCATGATGGTAGTAAGGCTAAGGAATTTGGCTTAATAGGAATATCTAGTGCTTCTGAATATGAACAAGTAAAACGTGATATTGATTTGGTTCGAGAAACAAAATGCCAATATCACATTTGTCATATATCAACGAAAGAATCAGTTGAATTGTTAAGACAGGCAAAAAAAGAGGGATTGCCTGTAAGTGGTGAAGTGACTCCACATCATTTGTTCTTATGTGAAGATGATATTGTGGAGAATCATGGACGTTTTAAAATGAATCCTCCTCTTCGTTCAAAAGAAGATCAAGAAGCTTTGATACAAGGATTACTGGATGGAACGATTGATTGTATTGCGACAGATCAAGCACCTCATAGTGCTGATGAAAAGAACTGTACAATGGATAAAGCGATGATGGGTATTGTAACAAATGAAATCGCATTTCCATTAGTTTATACAAAATTAGTTAAAGAGAAAAAATGTAAACTTGAAGATGTGATGGAATGGATGAGTGGAAGAGCAGCAGATGTATTTGGTGTTGATGGTGGTGAAATTGTGAATTTTGAAAAAGCGAATATCACAATATTCAATCTGTTAGATCGCCAATTTGTTCGACCTCAAGAATTTGAATCAAAAGGAAAAAGTACTCCGTTTGAAGGACAATGGTTACAAAGTAAATGCTATATGACTATCTGTGATGGAGAAGTAGTTTATAGAAAGGGCCTGTAATATGAAATCTGTACAAACCTATCGAATAATACAAAATGTGATGTTAACTAAAAATGTTTACAAAATGATTCTTGAAGGGGATACAAGTTGGGTTGAAAAACCTGGACAGTTTATCAACATTACTGTAGATAATGGATATCTCAAGAGACCTATTAGCATAAGTGATTGGAATGATACAACACTTACAATTATCTATAAAATAGTTGGTGATGGAACAGAGTGGATGTCACATCAACAACCTCAACAAATCCTTGAGGTACTTGTGGGATTAGGAAATGGGTTTGATTTAGTTTCGTCTAAAAAAGCATTGATTGTTGGTGGTGGGGTAGGAGTACCGCCATTATATCGATTATGTAAAGAATTAATTAAACAAGGAACTCAAGTTGAAGTTATTCTTGGATTTAATACATTGAATGAGAGTTTCTATGAAGAAGAGTTTAAACTACTAGGTGCAAATGTAACTGTTTGTACGGTAGATGGAAGTTATGGAGTTAAAGGATATGTATCCAATGCAATACAGGGTGAGTTAAAGCATTATCCATATTATTCTTGTGGTCCATTACCGATGCTAAAAGCAGTATTTGATTCATCTAATACCCAAGGGCAACTCTCGTTTGAAGAAAGAATGGGATGTGGATTTGGTGCGTGTATGGGATGTAGTTGTAAAACATTGACAGGATATAAAAGAATTTGTGTTGAAGGACCAGTCATGAAAAGTGAGGAAATCTTATGGACAAAAGACTAAAGGTAAATTTATCAGGGTGGGAGTTAGATAACCCAGTAATTCCTGCGAGTGGTACTTTCGGATTTGGTTATGAGTTTGCTCAATTCTATGACATCAATGAACTTGGAAGCATTGCAACAAAAGGAACGACAAGAGAAGCGAGATTTGGAAATCCAACACCACGTATAGCAGAATGTGATCGCGGTATGATCAATGCAGTTGGATTACAAAATCCTGGAATCGATGAAGTCATACAAACAGAATTTAAAAAATTACAAGAGGTGTATCATAAAAAAGTAGTAGCAAACATTTCTGGATTCTCCGTTGATGAGTATGTTGAATGTGCCAAGAAAATGGATAAAGAAGAGATAGTAGGTATACTTGAAATTAATATTTCATGTCCAAATGTAAAACATGGTGGTATGAGTTTTGGTACCAATCCTGAAAATGCTGCAGAAGTTACAAGAGCAGTGAAAGCAGTAACAACCAAACCGGTATATATTAAATTATCACCTAATGTAACAGACATTGTAGAAATCGCTAAAGCGGTGGAAGATGCAGGTGCTGATGGAATAAGCATGATTAATACATTGCTTGGTTCACGTTTTGATTTAAAAACAGGAAAACCAATCATTGCAAATGTAATGGGAGGATTTAGTGGACCTGCAATTAAACCAGTTGCCTTACGCATGGTTTATCAAGTCTATAAAGAAGTAAAAATTCCAATCATTGGTATTGGCGGAATCGCAACAGCTGAAGATGTAATTGAAATGATGTATGCAGGTGCTACCGCAATAGAGGTAGGGGCAGAAAATTGCCGTAATCCATATGCATGTAAAGAAATTATCGATAACTTACCAAAATTAATGGATAAGTTAGGAATAAATAAATTAGAAGACATAATAGGGAGGGCTCATCAATGAGAGAAAGAGATGTCATTATCGCTTGTGATTTTTCAACAAAAGAAGAAACATTAAATTTCCTAGATTTATTCAAAGAAGAAAAACCTTATGTTAAGATTGGTCAAGAATTATTCTATTCTGAAGGACCAAGTATTGTGCATGAAATCAAACGTCGTGGACACAAAATTTTCTTAGATTTAAAACAACATGATATTCCAAATACTGTTTATAAAGCAATTAAAAATCTAGCAACACTTGGGGCAGATATGTTAAATGTGCATGCAGCAGGAACAATTGAAATGATGGCTGCAGCTCAAAAAGCAGTGAATGAAATAAATCCAAACATTAAATTAATAGCGGTAACACAACTTACTAGTACATCAGAAGAGAAAATGAAAGAAGAACTTTGGATTGATCATAGCATCAATGATACAGTTGTTCACTATGCAAAGAATGCAGAGAAAGCAGGACTTGCAGGTGTTGTTTGTAGCCCGCTTGAAGCTGGTTTGATTCGTGAAGCTTGTTCAGAAAATTTTATTACAGTAACTCCGGGTATTCGTTTCAATGATGCAACAAAAGGTGATCAAGTCCGTGTTACAACACCTGCATTAGCAAGAGAAATTGGTAGTGATTATATTGTTGTGGGTCGTCCAATTACAGGTGCAGAAAATCCTGTTGAAGCATATCGTCGTTGTGTAAAAGAATTTGTAAAAGGAGAATAGTTAATGGAAAAGTTAATAGCTAAAGATTTATTAGATATTCAAGCTGTATTTCTAAAACCAGATGATCCATTTACTTGGGCTAGTGGAATCAAGGCTCCTATATATTGTGATAATCGTCTGACTCTTTCGAGTCCAAAAGTAAGAAGAGATGTTGAAAATGCATTAGCTGAAATTATTAAAAAACATTATCCTGAATGTGAAGCGGTAATGGGAACTGCAACTGCAGGTATTGCACACGCTGCTTTAGTTTCGGAAATCCTTGATTTACCAATGGGTTATGTTCGTGCTAGTGCTAAAGACCATGGACGTACAAATCAAATTGAAGGTAAATGTGAACCTGGTACAAAGGTTGTTGTAGTTGAGGACTTAATTTCAACTGCAGGATCTAGTATTGAAGTTGTTAAAGTACTACAAGATGCTGGTGCTGAAGTATTAGGGATTGCATCAATCTTCACTTATGGTATGAAAAAAGGATTAGACCGTCTTGCTGAAGCGAATGTAAAAAATGTATCCGCAAGTAATTTAGATGTACTTGTTGAGGTAGCAGCTGAAACAGGATATATTCAACCTGAAGATAAAGAGAGATTAATTAAATTTAGAAATAATCCGAGTGATGAAAGTTGGATGATTAAGTAGAAAACCACATTTGTGGTTTCTTTTATCCTATAATTCTATCGAAGTGAGTAGAGGTGAAATTGATGGAGAAAGAAATAATTGGAAGTTGTCTACTAATTGCTTTAGTGGTGATTGGCTATTATTCTCAATCAATTCAAATGAGTAATACTATTTTAAAATCATCACAATCATGCATTATAAAATGCAATTATACTGCATCTAATACTGAATGTTATCGTGTCGATTTTGCAAATGAAAATGAGATACAAGAACTGGCAAATACTTTGAATAATCAAAGACTGTTTCCAAACCCTTTTCAAACTAACAGCCATGCATATCCATTAACTACATATCACTTAATCACAAATGAGAATGAAGAGTGGATTGAACTTTATTCCGACAATACTTTGTTGGTGGATGGAAAGGGATACTTTAGTTTTGACTTTGATGATTTATTCAAAAAAATTGAAAAAAGCTATATGTCTAAAGTGCCAGTGAAAGTATAAAATGAGTCCAATTTGGACTCATTTTTGTTTTGATGTTCGTGATAAATTTAAAACTGCAAGGATGAAGAAGATAATGGTAATCGCAATCATATATACAATATGATGAATGGGTTCGAATGTAAAATCACCTATCTTAAACACAACACCAACACTTTCTTTAAACCCATTTAAATATTCTATTGGTAAATTGTTGAAACTTACTTTAATAGGATCTACTAAGAAAACTTGTCTAAGTAATGCGGCAGAATGAGCGTTAGGAAAGAATTTGATAATTGTTTGTACGTAATTAGGAAGTGCACCAATGGGTAAGTATACACCGGTAAGAAATCCAATGAGTGTACCGAGAATTGTACTTGCAGTTGACATCGCACTTAGGCTATAGAAGAAACTAACGATAAAGAATATCATTGTACTCGACATAAAACTAGATATTAGAATAATTCCAATCGTTTGAATGATTCCAGTTAAGTTAAGAAGAGTTGCACCCTGACTTATGAGAAAGGCTTCACCTAGAATGAAGGCTACAAAACTCATTAAACTACCTACAATGAATGCACAAAGTATATAACTACCTACAAGCTTGTATTGAGCTATTGGAGAGGTGTTAAAGTCTTTACTAATGTGATTAGCTCTATCTTCTACAAAGAGTTCAAAAGCGCCCATTGTGGTTGTAATAGAGGTAACCGCAACGATGCCCGCAATAACCCAACTGTACATGAGTATATCAACTTCAGCTACATCGAATCCACTTTTGAATTGATCACCAAGGAATACCGCATATAGTATGATGATAATAAGTACACCAAGTAAAGAAAAGAATACAGTACTTTTTTGTCTAAAATAAATTTTGCAATTTCTCATCATTAAATTAATCATTGATTTGACCTCCGGATGTAATTTGGATAAAGGCATCATTCATGGAACCATGAATTACTTCAAAACTCTCTATGTAAGGTTCACATACATGAAGCAAAGGTATAATGATTTTAGACTCTTTGATTGGTATAATAATTAAATTGTTTGCGATAGTAAACGAATACGATTTTTGCGATAATATACTACAAATCTGGTTGACATCAAGTGCCTTTATACGTAATGTATCTTGACTATATTCTTCTTTCAAGTCATATGGAGTACCTCGTGCAACAATTTTTCCATGGTCAATAATAACGATGTAATCAGATGTTGCAGCTTCTTCCATATAGTGTGTTGTCAGGAAGATTGTCATTCCTAATTCTCTTTGTAAATTAGAGATGGTGTTCCACACAAGTTCTCTAGTTTTAGGATCTAATCCAGTTGTCGGTTCATCTAAAAATAAAATAGTAGGTTTGTGTATTAAAGCACGCGCTATATCGGCACGTCTTTTTTGACCGCCAGAGAGTTTACCGTAAGGACGATTAATAAACTCTTGAATATCTGTAGCTTTTACTACGAAATCTAATGCGTCTCTTAATTGCTTTCCTTTTAAGCCATATAATCTACCACGAGTTAGAATATTCTCTTTTACAGTTAATAGTGGATCTAAAACACTATCTTGAAAAACAACACCAATTTTATTGCGTATTTTTTTGTCATCTTTACCTAACACACAATCATCAATGATAACTGTGCCACTATCTTTTTCAAGTAGAGTGCACATCATATTTATCGTTGTAGATTTACCTGCACCATTCGTTCCTAAGAAAGAAAATAGTTTTCCTTTCTCAACATAGAAACTGATATCTTGTACTGCTTTTATATCTTTAAATGCTTTTTTTAGATTCTGTATTGAAATAATTTTTTCCATTTCTATCACCTCAACTAGAGTCTAACGAATGTCGTGTCATTAAACAATGGCTATTGAAGTAAGATGACATAGTAACTATTTAAGTTGACCAAAAAGAAAAATAAGATGGTTTACATCTTATTTCTTTTCTTAATTGCTTTGTTTATCGATTCTGCTAATTCACTATTCATGAAGACAGCATATGCATAGGTCAATGGAAAGCAAAATAACAATGTAGGTGTTATCTCCCATAACCCAAATAATGAAAATGAAACAAAGCCGAAATTTGCACAGGCTATAAATACAACGGTATAACATATTATGACACGAATAATTAAATCACCCCAAAATGAAGAGTAATCAAAATGTTCTTGAATTTTATCGGATATCTCCATTAAAACTGCGATACTTGTGGATATAATTAAAACTTGTATCACTACTTCATTATCAATTGCTGGTGCTAAATCAAATTGTCTAAAAAATGTGAAAAGTAGCATCATGATTGTAAAACTTCCAAAAATAATATTTAGTATTTTTTTTATCATTATTCTCACCTCAAAATACAAACTTTCTTTTAAAATCCTGAATATAATGCTTTGATACAATTAACTTTTCATTGTTTTCTAATGTTGTTTCAATTCTCCCGTTAAAATGGGCTTTAACTGAAGTGACGTAGTTTGTGTTTACAATGCAACTTTTACTTATGCGAATAAAGGGAGAATTAGTAAGGAATTCCTCTAGTTCATATAATTTTTTGTCAGATGTATAAACCTTATTTGAAGTATAGATAAACACATTGTTATCAACAGTATCAAAGTAGTAAATATCTTCTAAAGCAATAGGTGTAGTTACGCCGTCAAGATATCCAACTAATGAGAATGAAAATAGTTTGATTTGTTCAATAAGTCGTTTGAGTCGATCATCCATATAGCCACAAGTAATTTTAATTTCGACTTCTTGCACATCGTTGGATTGTTCGATTAGTAATTTCATGAAATATCCCCACCTTTAAAATCATTCTAACAAGAAGAATATAAGTTAACAAATATTATCTAGTAAGATGACTAAAAACAAATGTAAGATAACAAAAAAGACAGCGTTTGCTGTCTATAGATTGACATGTTCGATTCGCGTTAATGCATCCTTTACATGTGGTAAGTAATTTCTTCCAACTGGAATTAGGTGACCGTTGTATAAACTAATCTCGGTGGAATTAACATCTTTTATAAATAACATATTGACTAAAAAAGCTCGATGGCATTGAACAAAGATGTGGTTTGGTAAAGCACCAAGTATTTCTTCTGTTGAACGATATGTTTCGTAATTACCTTGTGTTGTATAAAATAACGCCTTTCTTAATGATTTTTCAATGTAAACGATATTTTTAAAAGGAATAATTGATGTTTTTCCTTTAAATGATAGTGATAGGCAATTTGTGTTGTTGTCGATTGAATCGAAGTATTTTTGCATTGCATTGGATAATTGAGAAATATTACTTCTAAAAACAGAATATAGGTGGTCAACTGTATAAACATCTGTAGTAAATTGATTTTCTTCCATAACAAAAATGATCCTTGTTTTAGGATAAAGTATGTTTATCTTACGAGCTAAATCGATGCCACTAACTTTTTCTAAATGTGTATTTGTGATTAAGATTTGGAATTCGGTTTTAATGAAATCTTTAAGCAGTTGTGTATGCTCTCTATATGTACTTACAGTAGGCTTTACATCAATTGATTTACAAAATTTCATCACTTCAGATAAGGTTTCGTTTAGATGATACGGATTTATGTCGCATATGGCTATATTTAAACTCATTTTAATCACGTCCCTATAATAATAATATCAAATCTACGATAATAAAAATATTATACACATTGTTTTTGTTACATTATAGATGACGCTCATTACAATAACTCTTAATTGAGACAATGAACAATTAGTTTTTATAAACATGTGAAGTTATATTCATGTTTAGTAAAATTATCTGGACTAGATTTGTAAACAAGTACTAGTTTTTTAATTCGATATATAGCTTATTACAAAAGTTGATAAGTTCTTTTTGATTTGATTTATCTTTGAGCCAAGCTATACATTTTGATGCAACATCATTCGCAAAATTATATTGATCCAATGTGATTTCTGTATGATTTAAAGCTTCTTTTAATTCATCTTCATCAAGTAGTTCAATTGTTCCATCTGGAAAGAAGACTATATCTAAATACAAATCTTCAAAATAAGAATTACCATCAGGCAATATGTTATTTTGAAGAGTAACATCAAAATAACACTCAACTAGTGTTTCTGTATCATCAAACATGGCAGTACACCATAAATTATGATTTCTAAAACCTATTTGTAACCATGAGTATCCATTATCCGCAATACATTTGGATTGGTTTGTAAGTGGGTAAGAAATATACAAAGCTTCTTTCAAATTAATCATTTGTATTAATCCAGCTTCAGTTTGTGAGTCGATGGTTCTTGATGAAAATTTATACTCGTTTAACCGCCACCATTCTTGTCGTTTCATTGTTTTTGTTTTCATACTTAGTCCCTCATCGTGATATAATAATATCATTATACAGGAGGAGTATTTATGATTAAAGATTTTCATATGCATTCTCTATACAGTGATGATGGTGAGTATTCACCAAAAGAATTGTGTCAAATGGCTAAGGATAATGGTATTAGTCAAATCGCTCTAACAGACCATGATAGTGTTCATGGCGTTTCAGAGATGATTGAAGAGGGTACAAAATTGGGATTAAAAGTCATTCCAGGAATAGAGGTTGATTGTAGTTTTGAAGGGACTAATTTCCATTTGTTAGTTTATCATATGGACTATCGTGACCCGCGTTATGAGGATATCAAACAGTTTTATTTAAAACAAAATCAAGAAATTGCAATGAAGCAAGTTGAATTATTGGAGTCATATCTTCACATTCATATCGATCGTGATGCATTGAAATCAATTGAAAAAAATGGTGTTCTTGTACCTGAAGATATTGGGGAACTTTTACTTGAATTACCAGAATTCAAAGATAGTGAGTTTTTACTCCCGTATCGTGAAAATGGTAATCGTTGTGATAATCCGTTCTTAAATATTTACTTGGATTTCTTCTCGCAAGGTAAACCAGCATATGTTTCTGGGGAAATGCTAACGGTGCAATCGGTGCTTGATATAGCCAAAGAAACACATGGGGTAACAGTTGTTGCACATCCGGGATTGAATTTCAAAGGCAAAGATGATATTTTCTTGCGCCTACTTGATTTAGGTATACAAGGGATAGAGGTTGAAAGTAATTATCATGCCCTTGAACAAACTAAGTTCTATTATGATATTGCGAAGGCACGAAATCTTATTATGACAAGTGGTAGTGATTTTCATGGTAAAAATAAACCTGCAATAAAAATGGGTACATTTGGTTGTGAGATTGAAGATTTTGTAAATAACTTAACAGAATAAGTAATTGAACTTTAATTTTATAGAGCTTTTTGATATAATAAACCAGTAAAAAACGAAGGGTGGAATAAATTATGGGTCGTGCACATGAAGTGCGAGCTGCGTCAATGGCAAAAACTGCAGCATTAAAAACTAAACTTTATTCAAGATTTGGTAAAGAATTGTATATGGCTGCGAAGGCAGGTGTTCCTGATCCGGATATGAATCAAGGGCTTAAACGTAAAATTGCAGAAGCAAAGGCAAATCAAATACCTGCGGACGTTGTTAAACGTGCAATTGAAAAAGCGAAGGGAGCATCAAATGAAAACTATGATCCAGTTCGTTATGAAGGATTTGGTCCTGGTGCTTCAACAATCGTAATTGATTGCTTAACTGATAACGTAAATCGTAGTGTAAGTGCTGTAAAGACATGTTTCAATAAAGCTCATGCAAAAATGGGAGTTGCTGGATGTGTTTCACATAGCTATGATACGGTTGGATTGTTCTCATTTCCATATGAAGATGAAGAAACAATGTTAGATGCTTTAATCAATGCTGAAGTAGAAGTTACGGATGTTGAAATTGAAGATGGTATTATGTCAGTTTATACTGCTCCAACGGATTTTGGTAAAGCGCAAAAAGCGATTGAAGATTTAATTCCTGAGGTTAAATTTGATGTATGTGAAATTACATTATTTCCACAAGAATATGTTCAATTGGAAACTGATGAAGATAAAGAATTATGGGAACGTTTAATCACATTATTAAATGATTGTGAAGATGTTCAATCGATTTATCATAACGTAAAAAATTAAAAGGTGATTAGTCACCTTTTTAATTTGTATTTATACTGTAGATTTATATTTATGGATTAAAGTCTCGTTGAGATTCGATTACAATAGGTTTATTTGGGTCTTAATTGCTTTTGTTAATGCGGCAAATAAATTATCTCCATCTTCAATAAACCAACCATCATCAGTTTTTATACATACAACATCAAAAGTTTTAACTAAACTTGGATTCGCACGCATATATGCTTTGTGATAAGCATCTGCTATTTTTTGATCGTAAACATCAGGATTCGCATGATCATCAAAAGCTTGGATAAAATATTCAAGGTAGTTTTCTTTTAGCTCGATGCAACTGTAATAAGTAATGGTTAATTTATAAGTTACTTGATTAGCTTGGCTATCCACAAGATCAAAACTAGTTTCCATTTCTTTTAATATACGCATGACTTCTTTTGTTGTTTGTGTGCTGTTGGTATATTCTTGAAAACCTTCGAATTCTTCTTGTATATTTTGGTCTATAGGTTGGCTTAGATAGGTGTTCATTTTGTCAAAGTCAAATGTTTTGAATCCACTTAAAAATGCATGCATCGTCCCATCAGAAGTTGAAGGTCTAGGTGCACATCCGACTAATAATAAACACAATGTTATTGCCAATAATTTCTTTATCTTCATATTTTTTCCATTATCCATTTAATTTGATATAATAATTATACATGAATAAGGAGCTAACCATGAAAAGAATTTTAACTTATGGAACTTATGATTTACTACATTGGGGTCATATTCGTTTATTAAAACGTGCTAAAGAAATGGGAGACTACTTAATTGTAGCTTTATCAACTGATGAATTTAATGCGATTAAAGGTAAAAAGGCCTATCACCCATATGAAGAAAGAAAAATGATGTTAGAAGCTATTCGCTATGTTGATTTGGTTATTCCTGAAAACACATGGGAACAAAAAAAAGACGACATACAAAATTATTTTGCTGACGCCTTGGTTATGGGGGATGATTGGGAAGGTAAGTTTGATGATTTAGAGAAATATTGTGAAGTTGTTTATTTGCCGAGAACAGAGGGCATATCAACAACTAAAATTAAACATGATTTAGAAAGTGCTACTGAGGAGTAGTACTTTTTATGTATTGAGGTCCACCTATTTCTTTTTTGATAAGTTCATCGCGTTTAGTTTCATCCATTTGAGATGTATAAAGGAGTGTTGTTCTAAATTCAAGTTTACGATAGGCTTCTGGGATTTGAGCAAACTTGCTTGCGACTTTTATTTCTTTTTCGGAAAGGAATTTTAAATAATTACGACCTGTTTCGTTAAATGCTAGTATTCTTAAAGTGTCTAATGGGGGGAGATTCTTAACTTCATCCTTGGTAACACGATTTAATAGTTGTATACAAGAACGTTGAATCCTAGATGTTGTATACCTTCTTGTAGTTGATTTATTCAAGAATTCTTCGAAAGTTGCACAATGCATTGCTTGGTTGATGAGGTGGTTTTCGATTCCTTCATTAAACAAAAAGATATTGGATAATTCTTTAGGATTACTTGTCAGTAATATTGTACGTAAGTAAGGATAAAAATCTTTAAGTTGCACGCAAACAGAGTTTTCTAACTCTTGTGTCATTGGTGTTGTGTCTTGGATATTAGTATGATTAAAGATTGCTTTGCGTATCGCGGAAGCACTCGCAATTTGTTGGTGAATCATTTGATCGTGGTAATGAACTGTTCGTTGTATTGTATAAGGTTTAATTGCGGTGTTATTAAGTTCTTTCAAGTAGGCAACACCTAAAATATCATTTGGTTCCATTTCTTTGGCTAAAAGCCCGTAAGATTTAGGAAAACTATGACCAGCATGTAAAGATTCTTTTAGATGATCTACATGGATACATGAATCTGCCATTTCTTGGAGTTCTTCTAAGTTATTTGATTCACTACCGAATACTAAACTATCGATTTGCGCAAGCTTTAGACAATCTATAGCTCCTTTAGCAAAGTGGGATGCACTTTGTGTAGCGTAAATATAAGGTAACTCTATAACGCAATCGACACCATATTCAACGGCTTTTTTAGCGCGTTGCCATTTATCAATAATTGCAGGTTCACCACGTTGAACAAAGTTGCCAGACATAACCGCAACTAAAACATCACATTGGCTGATTTCTCTTGCTCTTTGAATGTGATGGTAATGTCCATTATGAAATGGATTGTATTCAACGATAATTCCACATATTTTCATATTATCACCTGCTTTATTCTATCATAATTCTTCTTGTTATTAATAAAAATATGTTATGATAGTTAAGCGAGGTGAAGCATATGAAAGTTGAATTATCTTACAACATATACCGTCCTCAAGAGTATGCTTTGGGTATTATTCAAATTATTCATGGGATGAGTGAATATGGACAACGATATGAGAAGTTTGCTCAATACTTGTGTAAAAAAGGTTTTGTGGTAATTACTTATGACCATCGAGGCCATGGATCTACATGTTTAAATACAGAAGATCTTGGTTTTTTTGACTCGGAAGAGGGTTGGTTAAAGCTAATTGAAGATGCACATTTTATAACAGATATTGTAAAACGCGAATATCCACCTGAA
Organism: Anaerorhabdus sp.; assembly: GCF_036637135.1. Lineage (GTDB taxonomy): Bacteria > Bacillota_I > Bacilli_A > Erysipelotrichales > Erysipelotrichaceae > Anaerorhabdus. The sequence goes on from NZ_JAVWNC010000003.1 coordinate 43,915, forward strand.
GTTCCGTTTATCTTGTTTGGGCATAGTATGGGATCGTTGGTGGCACGTAGCTATTTGAAACGCTTTGATTATGAATTGAATGGCTTAATACTTAGTGGAGCTCCAAATTATCAACTTGCGGCTCGTGCTGGGGTTTTGCTTGCAAAGCATTACGTAAAGAAGAATGGCGAGAAGGGAAGAACACCTTTCCTAGAAGAATTATCTACAGGACAGTTTGCCAAGAAATTTAAAAATGGTAAAACTGAATTTGATTGGTTAAGTAAAAACCCAGATAATGTACAATCGTATATTAACGACCCACTTTGTGGATTTCCATTTACAAACAAAGGTTATGAAGATTTATTTAGATTAATGTGTGATATGCATTCAACTAAGGGATGGAAATGCACAAAAAAAGATTTACCGATATTTTTTATAGCTGGTGAAGAAGATCCTTGTACCGGTGGAAATAAAGGATTATTGAGTTCAATTAATAGTCTAAAAAAGGCTGGATATAGTAATTTATCACAACTTGTTTACCCTGAACTTAGACATGAAATATTAAATGAAAAGGAACAAGATACCATTTATGAAGATATTTATCGATGGATTTGTAAACATTGCTTGAAGAAGAATGGCTAAAACGATTGACTTTAGAGGTGTCTTTCTCTATAATTAATGCGTTAACGAATAGGAGTATAGCGTGTGAAATGGACAAGGGCTGAGCTGTTAAATTTGCAAGAGAATCAAATCCATTTTGATGAATTTGTAGAGTTTGATAAGAACACATTCAAAATGAATGAGCGTTTAAGAGATTTGCACGATATACATGTAAGCGGGGTTGGATACTTTAGTTCTACATCAAATGAATTTGAAGTAGAATTAGAGATTACGGGAATCATGGAATGCCCATGTGCCATAACCAACGAATCAGTGGATGTACCATTTGATACCTGTTGCCATGAAGTCTTCTCATTTGCAGAAACAGATGATGTTGACGTCCATGTAGTTAAGAATGAAATCATTGAATTGATTCCTGTTATCTTCCAACTTATAAATCTTGAGGTACCTCTTAAGGTAGTAAAAGATGGTCCAATTGATTATCCTAAAGGTAATGGTTGGCAAATTATGAGCGAAGAAGATTATGAAAAGTCGAAGGGCAGTCAGATTGACCCTCGATTAGCAAAACTAAAAGATTTCAAAATTGAAAATGATTAGGAGGTGCCAAAATGGCTGTACAACAAAGAAGAAATTCTAAAACTAGAAAAAACAAACGTAGAACTCATTTCAAACTAGATGCTCCAACACTAGTTAAATGTCCTGCATGTGGGGAACTTAAAAAACCTCACTTCATGTGCGCATGTGGAAATAAATAGTAAGATTCTTACTATTTTTTTTATGTTTAAAATGACCGAAAAATTCGGTCTTTTATTTTGTCAAAAAGTCCTTATTTAAAAGGCTAATTGAATGATTTTCAAGTAAGTGAAATAATTAACATTTTATGAAAAAAAGTGTTAACAAATACCTGGATATGTATTATAATGTGGGAGTAAGTGGTAAGAAGTGGTAGATAGTGGGAGGTTCTTGTGTTTATAGGTGAATTCAGACACAATCTTGACTCAAAGAAAAGAGTAATTATTCCAGCTAAATTTCGTGAGGAATTAGGGGAGCTTTTCATTGTGACACGTGGATTGGATGGATGCTTAACTGTATACACTATGGAACAATGGACACTATTACTTGAACAATTAAAAAAATTACCATCAACCAAAAAAGAAACTCGACTTTATGTACGTAGTATCACTTCTAAGGCAACTGAATGTGAATGCGATGCACAAGGTAGAATTCAATTACCAAGTTATTTGATTAGTGAAGCTGCAATTGAAAAAGAATGTGTCATTGTAGGTGTTGCTGATCATGTAGAAATATGGTCTGAAACACGTTGGGAAGGCTATCAAGAGGGAAGCGAATCATTTGAAGATGTTGCTGAACAATTGACTGATTTCTTGTTGTAATGGAACACATAAGCGTATTACTCCATGAGACAGTAGATGGATTAGCTGTTAAAGAAAATGGCTTATACATTGATGGAACTCTTGGAAGAGGTGGACACAGCTTACTTGTAGTAGAACAATTGAAAGATGGACATTTATTTGCGTTTGATAAAGATCAAAAGGCAATTGAGGAGTCAAAGGTACGTCTTGAAGATTACTTAAATCACATAACATTCATTCATGATGATTTCAAAAACATGAAAAAAGATTTAGAAGAAAAAGGTATCACAGAAGTTGATGGTATAATGATGGATCTTGGAGTTTCATCACCACAATTTGACGATGCATCAAGAGGGTTTAGTTATCGATTTGATGCAAAACTAGATATGAGAATGGATCAAAGCCAAGAATTAACGGCATATGATGTAGTAAATAAATATGATTTTCACGATTTAATGAGAATTTTATATCAATATGGCGAAGAAAAATTTGCAAAACAAATAGCTCGCAGTATTGAAAGAAATAGATTGATTAAGCCAATTGAAACAACATTTGAATTGGTGGATGTTATTAAACAAGCATTACCAATGAAAGTGTTAAGTAAAAAGGGACATCCTGCAAAACAAACATTTCAAGCTATTCGCTTAGAAGTAAATGGTGAACTTGAATCGTTGAAACAAGGATTAAGAGATGCGACAAGCATGTTAAAAGTTGGAGGAAGATGTTCCATCATCACATTCCACTCACTTGAAGACCGCATCGTAAAAGAATTATTTAATGAATTATCAACAGTTGAACAAATTGATAAAAGGATTCCATTACTACCAGAACAAATGGAAACGCCTGAATTTAAATTGATTAATAAAAAACCAATACTAGCTAGTGATGATGAATTGGCGATAAACAATCGATCACATAGCGCAAAACTTAGAGTATTAGAGAGGGTAAAGAATAATGGCAAAGATTGTTAAGAAGAAAAAAGTTAAAAAATTACGTTTACAAAATTTTACCGTTGTATTATTTTTGTTTGCAGGATTAGCATCTTTGGGTTCTAGTTTATTCTTGCGTTCATACAACAATTCTTTAAGCGTAGCAAAACAAAAAATAGATGTTGAGATTGCTTCATATCAAACTGAAAATGAAGCTGTTAAGGTTGAAATCCAAACTTTAAGTTCTCGTGATCGTATTGAATCAATTGCGAGCGATGCTGGACTTGAATCTAACTCTAACAACATAGTAACTATCGCTAGCGGAGAATAGAAATGAAGAGAAGCAACCGTATGCTTCTATTTATCTTCACCATCACATTAGTAGTGTCGATTTTGATCGCTTCTAATGTTTTTTTAGTATCTGTAGTTAAAGTTCATGCGGTGAGTAATACGGATTTAAATGAGTATGCAAACAGTGCGAACATGCGTACAGAAATTAAAAAAGCAACTCGAGGTTATATTTATGATCGTAATGGGACGATTATTGCGCAAGATAATAAAACATATAATATTGTCTGCATTCTTGATAAGAATCGATTAGCAAAGAAGAATGAAGTAGCTTATGTTGATGATCCAGGAAAGACTGCAGATGTTTTATCAGTTCTTTTAGGTGGAGATCGGGAAACGATTTATAATTTACTTTCAAAAGATGTGTATCAAACTGAATTGGGGACTATAGGACGTAACTTATCAAAAGAGAAAAAAGAAGAAATTGAAAGTTATGATTTAAATGGAATTGAATTTACATCATCTATTAAACGTTCTTATCCATTAGGACAATTTGCATCTAGTTTGATTGGGTTTGCACAATCTGATGAATCAGGTAGTACAGTTGGAAAAATGGGAATTGAATTGATATTGGATGAAGCACTATCAGGGACAGATGGATATAGAACCTATCAAGCTGACAAGAATGGGTTTGTCTTACCGGGAATGAAAGTGACTGAGGTTAGTTCAATTAATGGTAATGATGTTGTTTTAACATTGGATAAGGATATTCAAGAATCTCTTGAACAAGCATTCTTACAAACAAATGAGATGTTTAATGCTTCCCGTGTTTGGGGAGCGGTAATGGAAGTTGACACAGGTAAAGTGCTTGCATGGGGACAATCACCGTCATTTGATCCTAATGTATTAAATATTACTGATTACAATAACTTTGGAGCACAATTACCTTATGAACCAGGTTCAACGATGAAATCATTTGTATGGGCTGCAGCAATCAATGAAGGCATGTATGATGGGAATGCCCAAGTATATTCAGGACCATATTGTTATAAGTCAGATGGATTAAATCCATATCGTGTACAATCGGGTGGTCTTGGTTGTATTACCAATGCGAGTTATAAAAACTGGGGTATGGTGGGTTATGATTATGGTTTAATTTTATCTTCCAACTCAGTTACAGCGGATTTATTAACACAGGTGATTAATCCAGATATTTACGAAGATTATCTTGATCGTTTCCATTTCTTTCAACCAGTAGAAACTGATGGTATTCGAGAAGAAATAGGAATCAAACATTATAAATGGCCTTCTGAGAAGATTACAGCTGCATATGGACAAGGTTCAACAGTAACGATGCTGCAACTACTTCAAGCTTACTCAGCTATCTTTGGCGATGGCAAAATGATGAAACCCTATTTTATTGAAACAGTTCGGGATTCATATGATAGTCAAAAAATAATTTATCAAGCAGAACCTGAAGTTGTTGGAGAGCCAATTACTGCAGAAACTGCTTCGCAATTGAGAGATATCTTGTATCGCGTTGTTTATGATGATCAAGGTACAGGAAAACATTATAAAATACCAGAAATTGAAATTAGTGGTAAAACTGGAACAACACAAGTTTTAGTATCAGGGTCATATGCTTCAGGTAGAACAATTGCATCAGTTATGATGGGAATGCCTGCGAATGATCCACAATATATCGTTTATTATGCGTTTGAAGCAGCATATGATCGAAATGCGCACTATAAAACAGAGCCGATTAAGACATTATTAAGAAAGGTTGCAATGCTAACTAACCTAACCGCAACTACTCCAAATGCAGAGTCAGTCGATTATCCAGAAGAAGAGGGTTACATTAAGCAAGAAATTAAGAGTTATGAAATGCCTAATTTAGTGAATCACTCTTATGATTATGCTACATCTAAACTAGATGGTATGGGTGTAAATACTTATATTTTAGGTTCAAGTGACACTGTTATTGATCAATTTCCTAAAGCAGGAGAGAGTGTTTCAACAGGTCAAAAAGTATTTGTATTAACTGATACAGGTGGATTCTATATGCCAGATTTAACGGGATGGACTAAAAAGGATGTTACTGCGTTGTGGGAAATTACGGATTTTGGATTCAAAATATCAGGAAGTGGTCAAGTCATTTATCAAAATGTCCCAGTAGAAGCTTTCGTTACAAAGGACACTGAAATTGAAGTTGAACTTCAATAGGGTTCTTGGTATAATAAATAGGCTTTAAATAAGGGGGCTAAGAAAGATGATAATCATGATGTTAGGCGCTTTTCTTGTCAGTGCAGGAATCGTTTTAATCTTAATGCCTTACTATATTAATTACTTAAAAAAAATTAGTTTTAATCAAGCTGTAAGTGAATACAGTTTAGAAGAATATCAAAAGAAAGCTAAAACACCAACTATGGGTGGTGTTTTATTCGTTATAGTACCAGTTCTTGTAACATTCTTATTTATACCAAAAGCAGTATTTGATATGGATGTTGCAATTGTATTGTTGGCATTTATAGGGTATGGAGCAATAGGGTTTATTGATGATTACATTATTGTTATTAAGCAAGATAATCAAGGCTTATTAGCAAGTCATAAATTTCTATTACAAGTTTTATTGGCAGTTATATTCTTTATTGTTTATCAAAGTCATACTTCACTTGATATTGTGATTCCTATATTTCATACTGTATTACCACTAGGTGGCTTATATGGAGTCTTGATCTTCTTTATGTTTGTAGGTGGAAGTAACGCCGTAAACTTAACTGACGGTATGGATGGATTGGCAGCCGGTTGTAGTGTGATTGCTCTTGTACCATTTTTATTGTTTGCGTTACAAGCAAGAAATATTGCGATTGTTGTATTCATTAGCTCACTTTTAGGAGCTCTAATAGGATATTTACGATTCAACATTCATCCAGCGAAAATCTTTATGGGTGATACTGGTTCACTGGCGCTTGGTGGATCACTTGCAGCGCTAGCTATGGTTCTAAAACAGGAAGTAGCATTTTTGTTTATTGGTGGAGTTTTTGTTTGGGAAACATTATGTGTCATCATTCAAATTAGTTCTGTTAAATTAAGGGGTAAACGAGTGTTCCGCTATACCCCAATTCATTATAGTTTTGTATTACAAGGTATGAAAGAAACCAAAGTAGTACGTTCATTTTGGATACTATCAGTAATTTGTGCTGTTGTTGGCTTTATTATTGCAGTATTGTAAAGAAATAGATAAAAATTGATTAAACTAAGGAGGGGTAATGTGCAAGAATTTGATGTTCATAATTCGCAAATTGAATTGGCTATTGTATTAAAATTACAACAAATTCAACGTGAAGAATTACCTAACTTAACTTATCAAAATATAGAGGATGTGTTGTTTCAATTTGTGTGGGTTCATCAACCCCCGAGGTCTTTACACGATGCTGTAAATGATATATTATCTTTAACGGCAGATAAAATTGTAAGATACTTGTCTAAAATGGCAATTATTGAAGGTTATAACAAGCATTTATCAGATTATAGTGATCTAATAGGAGGAAAGAGACATGAATAAAAATACAAAGACAAAACGTTTAGTTGTATTTTTCGTAACAATTGCAGTTATTGCAGCTGTTATCTTGGGCTTCTCAAAAGGAATTTCAAAGAATTTAACTTTGGGGCTAGACCTACAAGGTGGATTTGAGATTTTATATGAAGTAAGTCCATTAGAAGAAGGTGGAACATTACCGGATATGTCGGCTGTTGCGAAGAGTGTCAGCAAACGTGTCAATGTTTTAGGTGTAAGTGAACCACAAATTATTATTGAAGGTGATAACCGTATTCGTGTGCAACTTGCAGGTGTTGAAAATCAAGACCAAGCACGTCGTATGATTTCGGCTACCGCAAATCTTACATTTAGAGATATAAATGATGAACTTCTAGGCGATGCTTCTATTATTCAAGAAGGCGGAGCTACACTGGGATTCCAAGAAGGAAATCCTGTTGTTTCTCTTAAAATTGCAGATACAACTGCATTTGGTGATTTAACTGAAAAAGTTTCAAATATGGGTTCTGGTAATAATTTAATCGTTACTTGGTTAGATTATTCTGAAGGTGATTCCTACAAAGAAGAAGCTCTTAAGTTACAAAATGGTGGAGAAGCTAAGTACATCAGTGCTGCTCAAGTAACACAAAGATTAGATAGTGATGCCATTATTTCGGGAAACTTTACAGAAGCTGAAGCAAGAGAACTTGCTGATTTAATCAGTTCAGGATCATTGCCAGTTAAAATGACTGAAATTTCTAGTAACGTAGTTAGTGCTGATTATGGATTAGGTGCTTTAGCATCTACAAGCTTTGCCGGTATTGTTGGTATATCCTTAGTATTTGCATTTATGATTTTCATTTATCGTTTACCAGGTGTCATCGCAAGTATTATGTTAACTGTTTATATCTTTGCAGTATTTGCTATCTATAGCGCAATGGGGGCGGTATTTACACTTCCTGGTATTGCTGCGTTAGTGCTTGGAGTTGGTATGACTGTTGATGCGAATATCATCACATTCGAACGTATTCGTGATGAATTATATAAAGGACGTAGTTTGCAAAATGCAGTTAAAGAAGGACAAAATTTGTCATTCTCTACTATATTTGATGCTCAATTTACTACGTTGTTAGCAGGATTAATTATGTATGTGTTTGGTAATGGGGCAGTAAAAGGTTTCGCTACAATGTTGATGATTACTGTAATTTGTACATTGGTTATTAACGTAGCAGTATCTCGTTTCCTTATGAACCAACTTGTAAATTCTGGTGTGTTAGATAATAAAAAAGGTTGGTTTGGAGTAAAAGTTACAAAGATTCCTAATGTATCGAAAAATGAAAAACAAACATATTTTGGTCCATTTGATAAAATTGATTTCTTAAAACATGCAAAGAAAATGATTATTGTAAGCTTATCTATCTTTGCGGTAGCAATTGCTTTAGCTGGATTTAATATGGCATCTGGTAAGGGTGCGCTTAATTTGGGAATTGATTTTTCAAGTGGAACGAAGATTACTGTTACTTCTCCAGATAAGATGAATATTGCTGATGTAGAAGCAACATTTAAAGATTTAGGCTATGACAAAGTTAAGTATCAAGCTTCAGGAGATAATGCAGTTTACGCAACAATTAAAGATGCATTGAATACTGAACAACTTGATGAAATTAAATCGACATTCATGGGTATCTATGGTGAAGAACCAGGGGATAACGTGGTAACTCCAGTTGTTGGTAGAGATTTAGTAAAAAATGCAATTCTATTAAGTCTATTGGCTTGGGTTGCAATGTTAGTTTATATTACATTACGATTTAAATGGGATTATGCTGTAAGTTGTATTGTTGCGCTATTACATGACGTGGGAATTGTTATTGCAGTCTTCGTAATTTTCCGTTTAGAATTCAATACCGAACTTATTTCAGTTATCTTGGCTATCATTGGATATTCAATTAATAACTCAATTGTAGTATTCGATCGTGTTCGTGAAGATTTAAATAATGCGAAGAGTGCTAAACTTACACCTGATTTCTATCGAGGTGTAGTTAATGAAGCATTAGATAATACGATTGTTCGTTCAGTATATAGTTCAATTACAACTATTTTACCTATCATATGCTTATTGTTGTTAGGATCAAATGCAATCTTTACATTCACATTTGCAATGTTTGTCGGATTAATTGCAGGTACTTTATCAAGTGTCTTCATTGCTCCACAAATTTGGTTCTATATCCGTACACATGTGAAAGACAAACCAAAGAAAAAATCAAAAGCAAAACGTGAAGAACTTGATGAATATACTATCAAAGGAATTAATGCGTAATTGATTAAATATTAAAAAACAGCTATATATAAAATATAGTTGTTTTTTTTGTGCAAATTTAAATTGTAGATTTTCTTTTAATGTCTTGTAATATGGGTTCTGGGCATGAACTAATAAAACTATAGCTAAACCAAAAAATGAGATACAAAGAAGAAGTCAGTTCTTGTAACGGACAAATTGTCATGATTTGTTCATAGAACAATGAATCACTTTTAATTTGTCTAGCTACATCATTTACGAGGATATTTAATTTTTTATTACATGACTCATATCGTGGACTATATGCAGACATTAATTCTGAGATATTTTTGTAGAACCCTTGTAATGGTAAAAGGATAGGCTGATATAATATAGTCCAACGCAATAACAGGGACTGATTATTAATGAGTTCATGGCATCGTTGCATTAAATATTGTTGGAATTCTTCAAATGAGGAAGAGATGCTTAAATCCATGAAAAGTTTATATGATTGGCTTGAAGTAGTATTAATTTCAATTGCAGATTGACTATATATAATTCGTTGTAAATAGATTAAATTATCTTTAAATTGTAGTTGTAATTCTGAAGAGATACGATCCCATAAAAACTTACGATATTCATCTACATGGATATCAAGAAATGGTGCAAGTATTAAGATAGCAATCATCCTTGCATCATTACATGGAAATAAGGTTTCAATGTAGTTGTTTGTCGGTTCATCGAGTAATTTAGATATTGAATAATTATCACAAATATATTCTGGAGTTGCATTTGGAGGGATAGACTCTATAATTGAACAAAGATTTTCCAGTTGCTTTTGATTTTCTATAATTTTATGCTTAAGTAGATTTACTTGTCGATGAAAAAAATAATTTGTCATTGTTGGAAAAGTGAATATTTCTTGTATAGTTTCTATTGAAAAACCAATCTGTCTAAATAAACAGATTAATTTAAGTTTCCGTAAGTCTTCATCATCCAAATCGTAATAACCATTATTACTATTTTTAGTAGGATTGATCAAATTTTTCTCAATATAGAAGTGAATAGCTTTTTTAGTTAATCCTGTTATTTGTATTACTTCTTGTATCCGCATCATTTATCACCTATTAAAGTATAACCTAAGGTAACGGTTTGAACAATGAAATCTTGTGATTTTCTTAACAAATTTATAATTATTTCACAAAGTAGCTTAAAAAGGCGTATTTTTTTCATACTTGACTGTCCTTTAAGAGCTTCTTTTATAATTGAGTTACAAATGGAGGAAAGAAAATGAAAAAACTGATTATTAGCTGTCTCGTCTTCTTGATGGCTGTATCAACGGTTGGATGTTCTAGCAAAGAAGTTGTTTTTGAAGGATCATCTAAGGGTTATGGTGGAGAAGTAGTAGCAAAAGTTACTTTCTCTGGTGACAAAATTAAAAGTATCGAGGTAACAGGTGATGGAGAAACTGAAGGTATTGGTTCTCTTGCAATTGAAGAGTTACCTGCAAAGATTGTGGAAGCAGGAAATACAGATATCGATGTAAAGACAGGAGCAACTGTCACATCAAAAGCAATATTCGCAGCAGTCAATAAAGCTATAGATTTAAAGAATGGTGTTACATCTAAACCTATTTCTTATACTGCAGGAACATATACAGGTGTTGGTGCAGGATATCATGGGGAAGTGAAAGTTGAAGTTGAATTTGATGAAAAATCGATTTTATCGGTTAAGGTAGTTGAACAAGCAGAAACTCTTGGTATTGGGCAAGGGATGGATACATCTCCAGTTGAGTCTTTACCAATTAAAATAGTGGAAACTCAGGGTTTAGGAGTGGATGTAGTTACAGGAGCAACAGTTACATCAAATGCAATTCTTACTGCTGTTAGTGATGCAGCAACACAAGCAGGTGCAGATTCAGAAGCATTAAAAGAGATAACAATGGAGAGCAAGGCAATCGATGAAACTTATGAAGTTGATGTTGTAATTGTGGGAGCAGGTGGTGCTGGTCTTGCAGCTGCGATACGTGCTTCTCAAGATGGTGCTGATGTATTGGTTGTTGAAAAACAAGGAATCATTGGTGGAGCAACAACACGTTCTGGTGGAAAAGTTATGGCGGCAGGAACTGACATTCAAAAAGAAGCAGGGATATCTGACAATGATGAAATGATGTATAACTATCTAAAAGAAATAGGTGGTGAATACATTGATGATGTTAAGTTAAAAGCATTTACTGACAATGCGTTAGATGTTTACAATTGGATGATTGATTTAGGAGTTAATGTAATAAATGTAGAACCTATTCATAAATCAATTGAGCCAAATCGTGTACATAACACTCTTGGTGGAGGCGGTATGACTGATGGTTTTGGTGGTAATATCACGGTGCCTTTATATGAGGAATATAAGGATTTAGATGGAGATATTGTTTACAATACAACTGTAAATGAAATAATTATGAATGATAAACAAGAAGCCGTTGGGGTAATAGGAGTAAAACCCGATGGTTCAAAAGTAACAGTTCATGCGAATGCAGTTATTATCGCAACAGGTGGATATGCACAAAATAAAGAAATGGTTCGATCATATGAAACTGAATTTCCTTTCTATGTAACTTCAGTTCCAACGGGTAATGTTGGTGATGGAATCAAAATGGTTGAAAAAATTGGTGGACAAATTGAAGAATATCCAGCAACACAAACAGTTTTCTTAGATTTTAATTCTGGTACTGGAATTAATGAAGAAGCTGGATTAATTGTTACTATGGATGGAAAAAGATTCGTCAACGAATATAGCTATCAATATCATGTTGGAGATGCTTTGGCAAAAACTGGTAGTACAAATGGTTGGTATATCGCAACTGCAAATGATCCTACCCCAACTGTACAATATGCTATGACACAAGATAAGACATTAAAAGCTGCATCAATTGAAGAATTAGCACAGTTAATGGAAGTAGATGCAAAGGTTCTTCAAGAAACAATTGATCGCTATAATGGATTCGCAAAAAACCAAAAAGATGAAGATTTTGGTAAACCAGCGGAATTCTTATATCCAATTGAAGGAGAACAATATTACGCATTGAAATTGATGCCAGCAGTAACTGTTACATTTGGTGGTATAGTGATTGATGAAAATGCTCAAGTTCTTGATCAAAATAATCAACCTATATCTAACCTATTTGCAGCAGGGGAAACTGCTTTTCCAGGCTTATTTGGAACAGAATACCCAGGTTGTGGAGTTGCGATTTCTGGAAGTGTTTATTTTGGGTTAGTTGCAGGTGAAAACGCTGCGAAGTTAAAATAAATTTTATAAGGTGAAGATTCTTTATACAAACTATCTTCACTTTTTCTTTTGAATATCGAATGCTTTATTATCAAAAAAACATGATTTTGAGGTATACTATAGTACGAGAGGTATACTGATGAATTATAGTGAACTAAGACAAATATATCCAAACTTTGTATATCGTGATTTTCATATTGAAGAGAATGATAACGAGTTTAAAATAACTTATGATTTTGAGATTGAAGGTCTTGAAGCTTTCAACCCGACTTATAGCATTCCAAAAAGAGGGACGCAATCTTTTCATGATAAGAGAATTGTTCGTGAATTGGTTTTTTCGCTTGGATTAGTAGAATGTATTAGTTATTGGAAAATAACATGTTCTCCTAATTTGATAATTCAATGTGGGGCATTAAATCATGAACAAATTCAATGGTGGAAGAAGTTATACTTCCATGGATTAGGAGAGTTCTTTTATATCAATCAAATTAATCCAAAGTTTGACGATTTTGTATCAATACAGAGCGTAGGGGATAAGATTAGTGGAAATCATCTTATTCAAAACTATGATGGTCAACTTGTACCAGTTGGTGGTGGTAAGGATTCTTTTGTTTCTCTTGAAATCTTAAAATCACTTTATGATCAAAATGATGCTTTTGTTATTAATAAAGTAATGTCTGCAATTCATGCAAGTGAAGCGGCAGGATACAAAGATAAATTAATTTATGTAAGTAGAACATTGGATCCTAGAATGTTAGAACTGAACAAAAAAGGATACTTAAATGGTCACACTCCTTTTTCAGCAATGGTAGCCTTTGCATCGACTCTTGCAGCAGTATTGAATCAAAAAAGATATATTTGTTTATCAAATGAAGCTAGTGCAAATGAATCAACGGTATTAAATGATACGGTAAATCATCAATATTCTAAGAGTTATGAGTTTGAAAAAGACTTCAATGAGTATAGTCAAAAATATTTACTACCCGAGATAGAATATTTTAGTTTATTAAGACCATTATCTGAACTTCAAATTGCAAAGATATTTTCTTTAACACCACAATATCATTCGGTATTTAAGAGTTGTAATGTGGGTAGTAAACAAGAAATTTGGTGTTGTCATTGTGCGAAGTGTTTATTTGTATACTTATTAATGGCTGCCTATTTAAGCGATGAAGAGTGTATTTCAATATTTAAAGAAGATATGTTAAATAATGCAGAGTTATTTCCGATATTCATGGAGCTATGTGGGTTAAGTGAAAACAAGCCATTTGAGTGTGTAGGAACACGTGAGGAAGTTGTAAGTGCAATTAGTTTAGGTATTGAACAACGTCTACAAACAAATCAAAAGCTTGGAATCCTTTATCAAATGTATTTAGAAAAAGTAGGTGCAATTGATTTAGTATCATTAAATGATATTAAAGAAGAATGGAATGGGGAACATCAAATCCCTGAACATTTATTACAATTAGTTAAAAATAAAGTTGAGGAATCATTCAAATGATAAGTAATGAAATTAAGAACGAGTTTGAAGGTAAAAAAATCGCTATTTGGGGATTTGGTTTAGAAGGTAAATCAACTTTCAATTTTATTAGAAGTATTTTACAAAATCAATTAATCACAATTATTGATGATAAAGAAATTTATCTCGATGATATAAATTGTGAAATTAAACTAACACAAGATACCAGTTTTGATGAATATGATTTAATAATGAAAAGTCCGGGTATTGTGATTACAGATGATCATTTTCCATTTGATAAATTAAGTAGTCAGTCTCAAATTTTTCTTAAATACTATAAGAAACAAACAATTGGAATTACAGGTACTAAAGGAAAAAGCACAACAAGCTCGCTTTTGTATCACGTATTAAGTCGTGGTTATAGTTCAGTTTTTTTAGTAGGGAATATTGGTGTTCCTTGTTTCAATATTATTCATGATTTGAAAGAGGATTCAATTGTCGTTTTTGAGATATCATGTCATCAATTAGAGTATGCAAAAGATTCACCACATATTGGAGTTCTTTTGAATCTATTTGAAGAACATTTGGATCATTATGGTACTTTCGAAAAATATTGTGCAGCAAAGGAAAATGTATTCTTGCATCAAGAGTCGGATGATATTGCGATTATTAATGCTAACTGCATTGATCAAATAAATAAAGCAAAACATCCCCTCCTTGCGTCAATGGATGAAACTGGAGATATTTATGCAATTGAAAATAAATTGGTTAATTCTATTGGCACATTGATAGTTGATACGACCCGTGTTTCATTAATTGGACACCACAATTACTACAATATGGCGATTGTATATGCAATAGCATCGAACTATTTTGATATAAGCAATCAAGATTTCTTAGAAGCAATCGCAACATTTCAAACGTTAAAACATCGATTAGAAAATATTGGAGTTCATAATGGGATACGGTATATTGATGATTCCATATCAACGATTTGTCAATCAACAATACAAGCAATTACTTCGTTGAATGATGTAGATACTGTGTTAGTAGGTGGATTAGATCGAGGTATAGATTATGATGAACTTATTGATTTTTTGATTGAAAAAAAAGTTCCGCATGTCATCTTTATGTATGCATCAGGTGAAAGAATGTTTGGTTTATGGACTGATCGTACAGAAAGAGAAGCGATATGGGTAAAGGATTTAAAGGATGCAGTAGGGCTTGCGAAGAAGATTACGTCTCCAGGTAAATCATGTTTGTTATCACCAGCTTCGGCAAGCTATGGATACTTCAAAAACTTTGAAGAACGTGGAGATGTATTTAAAGAATTGGTAGAAAATAATGAAATATAAAAAAATAGATGTAGATGCATCAAAAATTGAAGAACAATATAAAACCAGCACACTTGTAAGCAAGGTGTTGGCTTTTCGTGAATGTAATGATGATCAAATAAAACAATTACTAGATCATCCGATAAAACTAACAGAGAACTCATCTGAAATATTGAAACTTGTGTGTGAACGAATACAACAAGCAAAAACAAACAATGAAAAAATATTTGTTGGTGGAGATTATGATGCTGATGGATTATGTGCTACATCAATTATGGTAGACACGCTTACAATTTTAGGTATTGAAAATGGATATTATATTCCAAATCGATTTAAGGAAGGTTATGGATTACATCCAAATATTGTGCAACTTGCTTATGATAAAGGTTATAAAATTATAATTACTGTTGATAATGGTGTTAAAGCTTACGAAGCCTTAGAAAAAGCAAAACAATTAGGGATTGAAGTCATTATCATGGATCATCATGAAATTGAAGAGAAACCACAATGCACATATTGTTTACATCCAGATTACTTTGATGAACCCTTTAAGGGATTGTCAGGAGCTGGTGTAACGTTACAAGTTGCAAATCAATTGATAGGTGCTAATCCAAAACACATTGCTTTAGCTTGTGTTGCAACTATGGGAGATATTATGAACCTATGGGGTGAAAACCGAATTATTGTTCGACTTGGCTTAGAGATTATTAATCAACATTTAGTACCACATCTAGATGCATTGTTGGATACAACTACAGTTGTAACGGAAAAAGATATCGCATATCAAGTCGTACCAAAGTTAAATGCTGTGGGAAGACTACAAGAAGTCGCAAATCCAAATAATGTAGTAAAATTCTTTCTACAAAATAACCCAACTGAAATTAAACAATTCGCAATGCAAATGAATGAATTAAACAATCAAAGAAAACAAATAACTTTACAAATGAATGTCTTAGCTGAAAAGAAAAATTTAGATGATGATTTTATCATAGTTTCTGATGAACGTTTCCATGAGGGATTAGTTGGTCTAGTTGCAGGTAAACTTGCGAACAAATATCACAAACCTTCGCTAGTCTTTTGTGAAATGGATGAAGTGGTTAAGGGTAGTGGTAGAACTGCGAATGGATTCGATTTATATAGTTTCTTTCAAAATGGATTTGAAGAGGAATTCGTGAACTTTGGTGGTCATAGTGGCGCAATCGGATGCACTGTCAAAAAAGATAAATTTGAACAATTCAAACAAAAGATAAAGAATAAATTCGCAAATATTGACATACAAGAAGAATCATATGAAACTGCTTGTGTTATTCATGAATCTGACTTATCTTTATCCGCAATTACTGAATATCTAAGTCTTGCGCCATTTGGGCAAGGATTCAATGAGGTTGTATTTGCAATAGAAGGCTTGAAAATTAAGAAGACACAATTAATTAAACAAAAGTTCTTAAAAATTCAATTTGAAAATAACATTGAGGCCATTTGGTTTGAAGTAGATCCAAGTGTTAATGTAGAAAAATTAAAGACTGTGTATGGAGAGTGCACAATCAATGACTTTTTAGGACGTAAAAAGTGTTCGTTAATTGTTAAAACAATAGAATAAGTATTTATAATAGTGTATAATTGTACTGTTAATTAGGAGGCACAATCAATGGATTTAAAAAAATATATTGCAGAGATTCCAAATTTCCCTATCGAAGGGGTACTGTTTCGTGACATCACACCATTAATGAATGATGGAGAAGCATTTTTTGAAGCTACACGTTTAATTGAAGAGTTTGCCTTAAAATGTGGTGCAGAAATTATTGTAGGTCCTGAATCAAGAGGGTTTATCTTTGGATGTCCTGTTGCAGTAAATATGAAAATTGGATTTGTACCAGTTCGTAAACCTGGTAAACTTCCTCGTAAAACGATTAGCTATAAATATGACCTAGAATATGGTTCAAATGAATTACACATGCATGCAGACTCAATTAAAAAAGGACAAAAAGTTCTTATTGTTGATGATTTGTTAGCGACTGGTGGTACTGTTGAGGCAACAATTAAACTTGTTGAAGAAATGGGCGGAGAAGTTGTTGGATGTGCATTCTTAATTGAATTATTAGGTTTAGAGGGTCGTAAGGCATTGGGTAATTATAATGTCTTTACGGTTATGTCTTATGAATAAATAATCGAAGAGGAATCTTCGGTTTTTTTACAAGAAAGGAGGAACCAATATGTCAACTAATACTACTAAAATGGTGACAAAAGATGATATTTTAAATGCTTCAAAAGAGTATATTCATAATGAAGAAAGTTTAAGAATTATCGCGAAGTCAATTGATTATGCAACTGAAAAACATGATGGACAGTTTCGTAAAAGTGGTGAGCCATATATTATACATGCATTAAATGTAGGATATATTTTAGCTGTGCTTCATTGTGGACCAAGAACAATAGCTGCAGGGTTATTGCATGATGTGTTAGAAGACTGTGATGTTCCTCGTGAAGAATTAGTAAGACAATTTGATGAAGAAGTAACTGGACTTGTTGAAAGTGTTACCAAGATTGGTAATATTCAATTCAAGGATGAGAAGGAATATTTAGCTGCCAATCACCGTAAGATATTTATTGCGATGGCAAGAGATATTCGTGTTATTTTAATTAAACTTGTGGATCGTTTGCACAATATGCGCACACTTCAATACATGCCAGAAGAAAAACAAAAACGAATCGCAGCAGAAACATTAGAAGTTTATGCACCAATTGCGCATCGTTTAGGTATTAGTGAAATCAAGAATGAATTAGAAGATTTAAGTTTCTTTTATCTGGATCGGGATATGTATTATCAAATTGCACATCTTGTTGAAGCAAAAAAAGCGGAACGTGATGAGCAAGTAAAACATATGATTCAAGATATATCAGACTTATTAACTTTAAATAAGATTGAGTTTAGAATATTTGGTCGTAGTAAACATTTGTATAGTATTTACAAAAAAATGAAAACCAAAGGGAAACGATTCGAAGAAATACTAGATTTATTGGCAATTCGTATAGTTACAAAAACGGAATTAAACTGTTATGAAATATTAGGACATATTCATGCAACTTATCGACCAATACCGGGTAGGTTAAAAGATTATGTTGCGATGCCTAAGATGAACATGTATCAATCACTTCATACGACAATCGTTGGTGATGAGGGTAGAATCTTTGAAGTACAAATACGAACAGAGAACATGGACTCTATTGCTGAACAAGGGGTTGCTGCTCACTGGCGATACAAAGAAGGTTCTAAATATGATTCTCGTCGTGAACAAAAAGAAATTGAAGAAAAATTAACATGGTTCAAAGACTTTGCAAATTTAACCAATGAACAAGAAGAAGACAGTCCTGTTGAATATATGGATCGTCTACAAAAAGATGTCTTTGAAGCCAATGTATATGTTATGACACCAAATGGTCGAGTTATTGATTTGCCAAATGGTTCGACACCAATTGACTTTGCATATCGTGTTCATACCGAAGTTGGACACGCATGTGTAGGTGCAATTGTTAATGAAACATTGGTACCATTAAATACAGTCCTTAAAACAGGGGATGTCGTACAAATTAGGACATCCAAGCAATTCCCTGGACCAAGTGAAGACTGGTTGAAAGTAGTTAAAACTAATCAAGCAAAGAGTAAGATCAAGTCTTATTTGATGCGTAAAGAAGTAGAACGTCGTGAAGAAAAGGTTGAAGTTGGTGAAGGAATCCTTCGAGATGAATTACGTAAGCGCGGTTTTGATGATAAAGAATTCATGGAAAAGAAGAAAATAGAAGCAATTTTCCAACAATTCCAAGTTAGTAGTTATGTGGATTTTATGTATGCAATCGCGGTTAAGTCAATCTCACCTCAAAATGTTGTGGAAAAACTTACCAACCAAAAACGTAGCGTGCTGGAAACCAATGCATTGTCGAGAATTTTAAATCGTGAACATACGCCAAAAAAGACAACATCGAAATCAGGATTAAAAGTGTCTGGTGTTGATTCGATGATGATGTCACTTGCAGGGTGTTGTAATCCTGTGTATGGGGATGAAATCATTGGATATATAACAAAAGGACAAGGAGTTAAGGTTCATCGAAAAGATTGTCCAAATATTCAAGGCGCAAAGA
This sequence comes from Anaerorhabdus sp., assembly GCF_036637135.1. Classification (GTDB taxonomy): domain Bacteria; phylum Bacillota_I; class Bacilli_A; order Erysipelotrichales; family Erysipelotrichaceae; genus Anaerorhabdus. The sequence continues at coordinate 63,130 of NZ_JAVWNC010000003.1, forward strand.
GTCGACTTATTGAAGTTGAATGGGATGATAATATCTCAAGACAACAATATGAGGCTAATTTAACTTGTTTATCACACGATCGTAATTTCTTAATTACTGATATTGTGACTGTCGTGTCTCAATGTAAAGCTAATTTAATGGGAATCAACTCAGTTGTAAATAGTGAAGATTTGACCGCAACGACAAAAATGAATATACTAGTAGATGATATTGAACATTTACAAAATGTCATTGCTAACTTAAAAAAGGTCAATAGTGTCATTTCTGTAGAAAGACAGATATTATAGGAGAAGATATATGAAAAAATTAATCGCAATTGCGTTAGTTGCACTTGTACTTGCAGGTTGTTCAACTGGTGGAGCTAAAACACAAACTTTAGCATGTAAGCAAGAAGCTGAAGGTGCTTCAATGGATTCGACATTTACATTTACTGATGCTGGTTTAACATCACTTAAACAAACAACAGTCATTGCAATCCCAGAAGACCAAAAAGATAGCATTGATTCAATTACTACTGCATTAGATGCTTCAAAAGAGCAAATTAATGCAATTGATGGAGCAACTTATGAGTATTCAGTAAATGAAACTGCTGCAACAATTACAGTAACTTACGATGTTACAAAAATGGATGATGAAACTTTATTAGGTTTTGGTTTCACTGACGATATGAAAGTTGATGGAAAATTCAACATCGATAAAATCGCTGAAACATACAAAGCAATTAACATCAATTGCGAAGTTAAATAATACTTGTTTCATAAAAAAAGAAGTGATATAGTAATATAAATTCTAAGATAAAGAGGTTATTTGGAAGAACTATTATAGAGAAAGAAACACATGGTGAAAGTTTCTATAGTTTTATAAATAATTGACACTTTTGAGAAGTATTTCTGAACTAAGTAGGAGATATCGTATTCCGCGTTAAGGATTTAAGTGCATGGAAACATGAACTAAGGTGGTACCACGTAATTAAGCGTCCTTAGATTAGGGCGCTTTTTATATTCTAAAAAAGAAGGAGGAGAAATAATGGCTTATCAAACAGCAAGAGGAACGTATGATATTTTAGCAACTGAGGTAAATCGTTGGCATCAAGTAGAAGATTTGATTCAAACTCTTTGTACTTTATATGACTACAAAGAAATAAGAACACCAATCTTTGAAGATACGAGTGTATTTAAAAGAGAAAATGACAGTTCTGATATGGTGAATAAAGAAATGTATTCATTTCAAATTAGTAGTGATTCATTGACCTTAAGACCAGAGGGGACTGCTGGTGTTGTACGTAGTTTTGTTCAACACAAATTATTTGGAAGTATGGAAATGCCTGCAAAATTTTACTATGTAGGACCTATGTTTAGATATGAACGTCCACAAAAGGGTAGGCAACGTCAATTTAATCAATTTGGTGTTGAAAACATTGGTGTTAAAAGTCCAATGGCTGATGTGGAAACAATTGCATTGGGATACACACTAGTGAAGACATTGGGTTTATCATCAATTAAAGTATTATTAAATACATTAGGTGATGATGAAAGTAGAAATGCTTATCGCGAGGCATTAAGAGCGCATTTTAAAGACCATGTAGAAGAGTTATGTGGAGATTGTAAACGTCGTTATGATCAAAATCCATTACGTTTACTTGACTGTAAGGTGGATAAAGATCATCCTTCGATGAAAGATGTGCCACAACTAAGTGATTATTTAACTCCTGAATCAAAAGCGTATTTTGAACAAGTTTGTGCAGGGTTAGATGCATTAGATATTCCATATGAAGTAGATCAACGACTTGTAAGAGGACTTGACTACTATACTCATACTGTATTTGAAGTCGTATCTACTCATGCTGAAGCAGGTAGTCAATCTACTATTTTTGCAGGTGGAAGATATGATGGACTTGTGCAATATTTCGGTGGGCCTGAAATGTCAGGTGTTGGATTTGCGATTGGACTAGAGCGATTATTATTAATGGCTGAAGCAGAAAACTGTGAATTTGAACCTGAACCTACATTGGATGTATATGTAATGAGTTTAGGCGAAGTTGGTTCATTACCAATTCAAGTCGCATCGATTTGTCGTGCAGCAGGATATATTACTGACTTAAACTTTGTAGAACGTTCAATGAAGAGTCAATTTAAATCTGTCGATCGTAAAGAAGCCAAGGTATGTATTATCATTGGTGAAGATGAATATAAGAATAATCAAGTTACATTGAAGCATATTGAATCACAAACACAAAAAACAATCAGTATTGATGAAATCGTAGATACATTGGATCATTTTCTAAATGAAGAACATGATTGCCAATGTCATGAGCACTAAGGAGATAAGAGAATGAAGAGAACACATCAAAATGGTGAATTACGCTTAAGTAATGTGAACCAACAAGTTACACTAGTTGGTTGGGTAGCGAAAAGAAGAAATTTAGGATCACTTGTATTTATTGATTTAAGAGACCGTTCAGGAATTGTACAATTGGTATTTGATGAAACAATGGAAGAGTCTGTAAAAGATGTACGTAATGAATATGTACTTCAAGTAGAAGGAATCGTATCAGAACGAAAAGATAAGAATCCAAAACTTCCTACGGGTGAAATTGAAATTAAAGTACAATCTGTAAATATCATTAACACTGCAGAAACAACACCAATTATCGTAGCGGATGAAACGGATGCATTAGAAGATACACGTCTAAAATATCGTTACCTAGATATTCGTCGTAATCAAATTAAAAATAACTTAATTCTTCGTCATCAAGTATGTTTGCTTGCACGTAACTTCTTATCAAAGTTGGGGTTTGTTGAAATTGAAACTCCTATTCTATGTAAGAGTACGCCAGAAGGTGCGCGTGACTACTTAGTGCCAAGTCGTATTAGTAATGGAAAATTCTATGCATTACCACAATCACCACAGTTGTATAAACAATTATTGATGGTAGGTGGAATGGAAAAATATTTCCAAATTGCTCGTTGTTTCCGTGATGAAGATTTAAGAGCTGATCGTCAACCAGAATTCACTCAAATCGATATTGAAATGAGCTTTGTGGATGAAGAAGATGTTTGGAGTATAGTTGAATCTTTGATGAGAGAAATCTTTAAAGAAATTAAGCATATTGATTTACCAGAATTTAAACGGTTGACTTATGTTGAAGCAATGAGTCGTTATGGTAGTGATAAACCGGATACACGTTTTGGATTAGAACTGAATAATGTTACTGAGTTGTTTAAAAATACTACTTTTGAAATCTTTAAGAATATTATTGAATCAAATGGAATTATTAACGCTATTTGTTTGAAAAATGGAGGAGATAAATTCTCACGTAAAGATTTAGATAAATTGCAAGATTATGCAAAGGTATATGGCGCTAAAGCACTATCATACTTAAAATACAGTAACCAAGAACTAAGTGGTTCTATTGCTAAGGTTGTGAGTGATGATGAAAAGACAGCACTAATTAATCATTTTGAATTAGAAGAAAATGATATGTTATTGTTTATTGCGGATAAGAAAAAGGTTGCTCAAACATCACTTGGTGCTATACGTAATAAACTTGGTCATGATTTAGGACTTATTGATGAGACTCAATTTAATTTCTTATGGGTAACGAATTTTCCGATGTTCGAATATTCAGAAGATGAGAATCGTTGGGTAGCAGCACATCATCCATTTACATCTCCAAATTTAGAAGATGTAGATAAATTGATGAGTAATCAAGAAAACTGTTATTCACGTGCTTATGATTTAGTATTAAATGGTTATGAATTATTGAGTGGTTCAATTCGTATACATGATCAAAAGGTACAAGCAAAAGTATTTGAAGCAATCGGTATGTCACTTGTAGAAGCAAAGGATAAATTCGGCTGGTTCTTAGAAGCATTTAAATATGGAACACCTCCTCATGGTGGAGTAGGTATTGGATTAGAACGTTTAATTATGATTCTGTCAGGTACGGATAACATTCGTGATGTTGTGGCTTTCCCTAAAACTGCAAGTGCATCTGATTTGATGAGTGAAGCACCAAATGCAGTTGATCAAAAACAATTAAAAGAGTTAGGTATTAACTTAAATAAGTAAGCTCTATCTTCGGATAGGGTTTTCTTTTATAAGAGTACATCAAGTGACATTTGACTAAAGGAGTCTATAATAAAATTATAGGAGGAATTATATGAAAATATATGATTTAAAAGTAAAGAGTCATGATGGAAAAGAAGTATCACTTCAAGATTATAAGGGGAAAGTGCTTCTTATAGTAAATACAGCGACTCATTGTCAACATACTCCTCAATACGTATATTTGAAAGAAATGTATGATCTGTTTCATGACCAAGGTTTAGAAATTTTAGATTTTCCTTGTGACCAATTAAATGGTAAAGCACCTGAAACTAGCTCAGAAATTCATGATTTTTGCGTAAAGGAATATGATGTTAAGTTTCCACAATTCGAGAAGATAAATGTGAATGGAGAAAATCAATCACCTTTATATGAATTATTAAAAACACAAAGAGGTGGATTATTCGATGATGAAATCGAATATAATTTTACAAAATTCTTATTAAATCGTGATGGTGAAGTAATTATGCGTTTTGAGCCAACTGAAGATTTTTTAACAATTGAAAGAGCTATTAAAGAGTTGTTATAGAGAGCTGAATGTAAATTCAGTTCTTTTTTCTTTCAAATCATGTCCGATTTATTGCATAGGGTCTAAAAGTACGATATAATTACAACGGAAATTAAGGTGTTACTTGATCATAATAATCGATGAGTGAAACCTTTTCTTTGTGAAAGAGAGGCGGTTATTTCAATGTATCGTAGAGTCTTATTAAAGTTAAGTGGGGAAGCGTTATCTGCAAATGGTAATAACTTTGACCCAGAGATTTTAAAAAATCTAGCTGATGAAATTAAAGAAATACACGAACAAGGAGTCGATTTAGCAATTGTAGTGGGCGGAGGAAACTTTATCCGTGGTAAAACAGCTGAAAGTATTGGAATAGATCGAGTTCAAGGTGATTACATGGGAATGTTAGCAACTGTGATTAATGCGCTAGCAGTTCAAGGGGCACTTGAGCAAGCAGGGGTTCCAACACGAGTACAAACAGCAATTGAAATGAACAAGATTGCAGAACCATTTATAGTTCGACGTGCACTTAGACATCTTGAAAAAGGACGTGTGGTCATATTTGGTGGAGGAACTGGAAATCCATATTTCTCAACAGATACAACGGCAGCATTAAGAGCATCTGAAATTAAGGCTGATGTTATCTTGATGGCTAAAAATGGAGTAGATGGTGTTTATAGTGCTGATCCAAAGAAAGATAAAACAGCAGTTAAATTTGAACAATTAACATACATGGATTTAATTCAACAAGAGTTACAAGTCATGGATACAACCGCAACAAGCATGTGTATGGATAACAAAGTAGATTTAGTGGTATTCAACATGAATGAACGTGGTAATATTAAAAAAGCAGTAATGCAAGAAAAAATCGGAACAGTAATTAAGAAGGAGATAAAATAGATGGCTTATTTAGTTCTAGACACAGCAAAAGAAAAAATGGATAAAGTGATTAATCACTTTTCAGAAAGCTTGACATCAATTCGTACAGGACGTGCTAATACAACAATGCTTGATCATGTTGAAGTAGATTATTATGGATCACCAACTCCAGTTAATCAAATCGCATCTATTTCGGTAGTAGAAGGTAGAACTCTAGTTATTAAACCTTATGATGCATCTAGTTTAAAAAATATTGAAAAAGCATGTAATGAAGCTAATTTAGGTATTGCTCCTCAAAATGATGGAACAGTTATTCGTTTAACAGTACCAGCTCTTACAGAAGAAACAAGAAAAGAAATGTGTAAAAAAGTATCAAAATTTGCTGAAGAAGCTAAAGTTCAAGTGAGAAATCTTAGACGTGATGCAAATGAAGCAGCTAAAAAAGATGATACACTAACTGAAGATCTTGAAAAAGATTGTTTAGATAAAGTACAAAAAGCAACAGATGAAGCAATTAAGAAGATTGATGAAATCGCTGCTTCAAAAGAAAAAGAAGTAATGACAATCTAGTAAAAAGAATAGATTAAGAGATAGAAAGTACAGACAGTTGTTTGTGCTTTTTCTTTAGGTTCTTTAAAATCTAGTGTTGGTGGAGAAGAAATCAAGTAAATTAGTATAGTTA
>NZ_JAVWNC010000004.1:0-46265 GCF_036637135.1 Anaerorhabdus sp.
ATGAAACTATTATTTGTAGTAATGCTTCTTATAACTGTTTTATCAGGTTGCAGTAAGAATGTTAAAAAAGAAGAAGTTGCAATGAATCAACCAGTTGTTACAGAGGTTAGTGAACAAGATGGGAATGATGATGAAAGATATGTGCCACAATTTTTATATGAAATATCAACAGACCCTATTGAATACATGAGTGTGAATCATAGTATAGAAGAAGTAGAGGAAAACGTGTTCATGATTCCAATTGAACTAACTTCAAGAGAATTTATAAATTTTAATACTTATTCAAAAATCACAACAGTTCAAGGCTCCAATAGAAAGTTTTACTCACTTGTGTTTGATTTCAAAAACTTACCATTAACTACTGATAAGTGTATCTATACTTATGGGCAAGGTATAAATAACAAAGAAAATTGTAGTAATTTTGAATTTCTTATAGATGATAGCGTAGCGAAGAACTCATTTTATACTTTTTCTAGTAACTTGTTATTCGAAATGAATGAAGAATATTGGAATAATCAGCATTTATTCTTAACTCAAGATCATTCAAAAGCATTTATGGATGTTTTTACCTACGATGTTATTCTAAAGTATTTAGATTCTATGACTGAATAAATCGATGAGAATTATATGCTAAATAGTTCAATCAATAACACAATGTATTAGAATAAAAAAAGTCTCAGAACTTATCTGAGACTCTCATTACTATTTATAATTGTTGTTTTTATCTTTTACGATAACGTCATGTGCTCCACCTTCTTGGAAACGAAGTTTTGTTGCTCCATCTAGGTCATAATGTTGCCAGTTTCTAGCACGATTTCTTCCTTAATATTGTGGTCAGTTAATCAATTCTTCAATTACTATTTTTAAGTTATATCTATCTTTAAGTATTACACCAAAATAGTTATCATTATCCTTTTCGAGTTTAAAATAAATCATGTTATCAATTTCCTTCGTTAAAATAACTGTTGAGTCTATTTGTGAAGTTTCAATATTATCATCAATGTTAGGAAATTTAAACATCATTGGATTTTTATAATTTGTTACTTCAATTTGTTTTATATATTTACCATTTTCAAGATCAAATTCATATTCAGATTGTTGTAATGTTAGATTTCTTCTGTATTCATCAGAAATATTGTTTATATAGTTGTCTTCAAATCCAAAACAATTAACAGCATATATCGGAGTTAAGAAAAAAGTAATTATTGTTGATAGAATTATTAATTTAACTTGTTTAGAATTAAATGAACTATAAAAGCTATTTATTAAAAAAAAAGTAATAGTTGACAGTGCAAAAAAGTAAATAACTTCTATTATTATTCTATTGAAATGGTAACCAAATCTATAAATAATTAACAGCAAAACAAAATATAAACTAAAATTTGCTTTTATGTAATTACTAATGTTTTTAAATTTCATATATTGAATCTCCTCAGTAGTTATCAAGACAAACAGAAGTATAGTAATACTTCCGGTTGATATCAATGTTTTGTAAATATAGTTACTACTTGTTCGTTAAAACTTACCAGATACGTATCCATACGTTGAAACAATTGTTCTACAAGCAGCTGGATATGAATAATTTAAAGGATCACATGTCCAACTCCATCCACCTGCACGATTTTCTAGTAAATTTCTACTAATGTTATAATATGCCTCAAATTTGGTTCTTTTGAGGTATCTATATGCAGTGGATATTTACTGTACTCTATTCTTGGTACTTTAGTTTTTCTTAATAGTTATTTCATTGCCACTGACTAAAATTGCCTCATTATTGCTTATTGGAGCTAATGGTAAGTCTTTAGAATATGTATTAATGATTTGTTGAGCAGATTTTTTAAATGGAAAGTTATTTACATGGGGAACGGTATAAAAGTCAACTAAATTCAATGCATCAAAATCGATTAAATCAGGAGCTTTTTTATAGCTGTCCATTGCCTTGATGTATTCAATATTACCAGACGTTATTATTGATCCTGCTGATTCTCCTATATAAAGTTTTTCAGCATTTACTTCTTCAATGATAATTTTGTCTGCTCCTGTTCGTTTTAATTCTTGCAAAAGATAAAATGAATTGCCACCACTAATATAAATATAGTCATTACTTCTAAGTTTTGAGTTTATTTGTTCCTGAGAAGATTCGGAAATATCAAGTAAATCAATAATAATGCCTAGTTTCTCAAACTCTTTTTTTGCTGATTCGAGATAAAACACTACTTTTTCTACTTTACTTGCTGTAGGGATAAATGTAACGGTCTTGCCCTCATAATTCTTTTCAAACTCACTAAACAAATTACTTACATCTTTAAAAGATGAGGCTAAAAATATTTTCTTCATAAATATATCCTTTCTCGATACTATCTAAACATAGTATAATATTGAAAGGTGTCAAATTGTGATACCATTTAGTTAGAATTTAAAATAGAGGTGAATGATAGTGAATAAATCAGAAAGAATAAATGAAATGATGATTTTTCTAAATGAAAAAGATTCTTTTAATTTGAAGGATTTAATGGAGAAATATGGCATTTCAAAAAGCACTGCATTAAGAGACATTGAAGCCTTAGAAAGAATTGGAATGCCTATATATTCTCAAGTCGGAAGAAATGGATACTATGGTTTATTGCATCATCGTTTATTATCACCTATTTTATTTGATACAGATGAAGTTAAAGCATTATACTTTTCCATGCTAACCTTACGTTCTTATGAAAGTACACCCTTTCATTTGAGTGTAGAAGCATTAATTAAGAAGTTTGAAAAATGTTTGTCTACTGAAAAAAAAGAAAGGTTCCAAAAAATTGAAAAAGTTTTTAGTCTTTCTATATACCAGCAAAATAAGCACTGTGAATATTTAGACATTATTCTTCAAACAGCAATTGAAGAAAAAGTTTGCACTCTTAAATACATAAAAAACTGTAATGAAATGACGTATAATATTCAATTTTTTAATATTACCTCAAATCATGGTCAATGGTATGCTACAGGTTTTGATATGGAGAATAGTCGTCCTGTCGTATTGCGTTGTGATAGAATTTCGCAAATTGAAATCAATTTGGAATATTCATCACAGAAGTTGGAGAAATTCTTAGATATGGGAAGTGATTTGTATAAAACAAATAGTTCAATTGAATTCGAAGTTGAGATATCTGAAAAAGCTGTCGATTTATTTTACAAAGAGCATTATCCATCAATGAAATTAACTTTTGAAAATAATTGTCATAAAATAAGGGGCTTTTATAATACAAATGAGGAAGAATTTATTGCTAATTATTTCTTGGTATATGGAGAGGGAATTCAGTCAATATATCCAAAATCTCTTAAGCAATTAATAGTAAAAAGACTAGAAAATTTGAAAAATTTTGTTGAAAATATTTAGGACGACAACAGAATAGAATGTAAAAAAACTAGAACAAGGTTTATGGTAATAATTCAGGTGTTGAACAAGTTAAAGAAAATAAAACGACTTGGAAATGTCGGTTCCAATATAGAATTTTAGTGGTTAGTAATAAAAGAAACACTATTATTCTAGAACAGATATTTCTTTTAATGTGTTTTGGTAAGTCCTTAGAAAATAATAAAAGAGCCTATAAATAAAGGCTCTCTAGAATGTATATGGTGATCGAAAAGAGACTTGAACTCTCACGTCATAAGACACAGCATCCTTAGTGCTGCGCGTCTGCCATTCCGCCATTCGATCACGTACTTAGTATTATACTAGAACTTAAGTAAAAAGAAAATGGAAATTAATAAAAAAGTTCATTGTGGTATAATAATCAAGTTGGAGGATAAATATGAAGAAAATACTAATTATCTGCATGTTAATAGTGGGCTATTTGTTTGCACCATTGCAAATCCAAGCAGAAGAAGAAAAACCGGAGATTACGAGTGATTATGTATATATGTTTGATCGTACAACGGGGCAAGTGTTTTGGGATAAAGGATCTACTGAGAAGATTTATCCGGCGTCAATGACGAAAATAATGACTGCTTTAGTAGCAATCGAAAATATAACTGATTTTGATCAACAAGTACTAATTGATGAAACTATTATGGCTGGCTTAAAAGAGGCTGGTGCAAGTCGTGCAGGATTTAATGTTGGCGATGTTGTGACCATGAGGGACTTGGTTTATGGAACGTTGTTACCTTCTGGTGCGGAGTGTACTCAAGCACTCGCATATACGATTTCAGGTAGTGTAGAGGGTTATGTAGATTTAATGAATCAAAAGGCTCAAGAAATTGGAATGACCAATACACACTATGCCAATACGACAGGGTTGCATGATGATAATCATTATTCAACATTACAAGATATTGCATTGTTATTGGAGTATGCATTAAAGAATGAAGAGTTCTATCAAGTATTCACTTCTGACACATATCAAGCAGGAACATCATTTAATTATCCAACACAGGGTTTAAAGATGGAGTCTACTTCTTATAAGTACATTAATAACCCAGCTTCTAATCTACCTTATCAAGTTACAATTGATGGATTCTTAGGTAGCAAGTCGGGATATACAGTAGAAGCTAGGTATTGTTTAGCTTCTATCGCAACAATTAATGATATGGACATCATGCTGATTACAGCACATGCTTGGATTGAAAGAAAGATACCTAGCCATTACCTTGATGCAGGTATTATCTATAATACCTATCGTGATTTGTATCAAAGAGCGACAGTCTTTAATGAAGGAGATACAATTCAAGAAAGTGTTATGAAATATCGTTTCTTTAATAAAGAAGTGGATTGGCTAATGCCTCAGACTCTCATTTGGGATTTGCCAATTGATATTGCGAATTATCAAGTAGACATAACAATTCCTGAGGTAATCGATGAAAATATTAAAAAAGGAGATGTAGTAGGTCAATTAGTGATTACATCATTTGGGGATGAAGTTTATCGTCAAGATATCATCAGTGACCAAGACTATAATCAAAACTTTATACTTTTGACTCTTGGAAATACAGGCGAATGGATGGTAGCTAATCCACTTGTATCGGTATTTGGTGGGGTATTAATTGTAGGATCAGTACTTGTTTTGATAGTTAGAAAATCAAGAAATTCTAAGAAATCTTAGGGTTTCTTTTTCTTATGCACTAATCTCAAAATCATGTAAAGTGACATTTAACAAAATGGTAAATATAATGAAATTAGAAAGAATAAAGGGTTAGATTTATGTTATTTAGTTTTAAGCATTATATTATTACATTCATTGTATTTATTGTTTTAGATGCAATTTGGTTGTTTAGTACAAAGGGGTTCTATGCCAAGGAATTACAACATTTGATGGCAACCGATATCAAATGGGTTTCAGCGCTACTTTTCTACTTGTTATTTGTAGTAGCGTTATTGTATTTTGTTATTATGCCAGCACTTAGTTCGCATGATATTAAGACAATGATTTTATCGGCAATTCTATTTGGATTGATTACTTATGGTACATATGACCTAACAAATTATGCAACAATAAACAATTGGCCATTGTCACTTACAATTATTGATTTAATTTGGGGATCTTCAGTATCGGTATTAACTTCATTAATCGCATACTTCATTTTAAAATAATATGAAAAATGAAATTAACGGCCAAGAACTTTACCAATTGTTTAAATCAGGTGTCAATGAAATTGAAAAGAATAAAGATTTATTGAATCGAATAAATGTATTTCCAGTAGCTGATGGGGATACAGGTTCTAATCTTTTGTATACCTTACAATCAGCTGTCATTTATTCAGAGAATAGTAATTCTGCAATTGATACACTTAAGAGCATTAGCGATAATGCCATTACTTATGCGCGTGGAAACTCGGGTATTATTTTCTCGGAGTTTATACATGGATTATCCTTTTATAATCAAGCAGAAGAAATTGATGTATCCAATTTTATAAAGATGGTGAATCATTCATCTGATCGATTATATGAAGTTGTAAAAAATCCAATTGAAGGGACAGTGCTAACGGTAATACGGAAGTGGTCTTCTTACATTGAATCATTGAATGTATCATCTTTTAATGATTTGTTTGATTTGTCATTACCAATTCTAAAACAAGGAGTTCATGAAACAACAAAAGAATTAAAAGATTTACAAAAACATAAAGTACCAGATTCAGGTGCAATGGGATTTTATTTACTTATCGAAGGATTTAGTCATTATATTAATGGAACATATGAAACATCCACAAGTGATTGGAAGAAATTTGAAGAGTTTGAATTACATGAAGATTTTCATGATGAAAAGTATCAATACTGTACACAATTCTTTATTAAAGATATTCAAGGCGATTTAAGTAATTTGATTCAAGAATTAGAAATGTATGGTGACTCAATTGCGTATTCTGGTGATACAAAGTTTTTAAATTTGCATATGCATACAGATCAACCTTGGATGATTAGTAAACTACTTTATGGTAAAGGCAATATTGTTAACTCAAAAGTTGATGATATGAAAATACAAAATAAACATCGTGATCACAAAGAGAAGATAGGTATTGTCACAGATAGTATTGCGGACATTAGTCAAGAAGTAATGGATGAATATGATATTGGTTTAATCTCAATGAATTTATTAATGGATAATAATGTGTATCTGGATAAGAAGACAATTCAGGTGGATGACTTTTTAAAATTTGTACAAAATAGTAAAGAATTTCCAAGTTCATCACAACCGAATGATCAACAAATTAAATATGAAATCGGGCATTTCTTAGATTATTATGAAAAATTAATATTGATCACAGTATCAAAACAATTGAGTGGTACGCATCAAGGATTTCTAAAAGTCATTGAGAATAATCCGGAATTTAAAGGGAGAGTTATCCTGGTTGACAGCTATCTTAATTCTGGAGGGCAAGGATTATTTGTAAAAAAGGTTGCAGAATTAGCACGTGCTTCCACTTCTTTTGAAGATCTAATTCAACAAATTTATATCATGCGTTCTCGTATTGAGATTTATGTAGCATTAAATAATTTTGAAAACTTATCTCGTAGTGGAAGAATCAATACAAGGATTGCGACTTTTGCGAATCAATTGAAAATGAAAGCAATCTTATCCCTTGATAAACAAGGTAAGGGGAAAGCGTATGGTTTTTCATTACGTGCAAAGAGTCTTGAAAAGAAAATATTTAAGGAGATTAAGAAAGCATTAAAAAGGGGACCAATCGAAGAGTATGTATTGGTCTATTCAAATGAAAGTAATGCATTCCAAGATTTTAGGAATAAGGTTGAAGCTCTATTAAATAAGGCTCCAAGTTACTGTATTCCTATATCATCCGCAACAGCATTACATGTTGGAAAGGATTCAATCGCGATAGCGTTTGTAGGGGTGGAGTAAATGTTAGGTTTATCATTTGTGATTATTGTGATTTATTTTTTCTTGTTTTTTGTGGTTGGAACACTAATAAAGAATAATTCAATTGTGGATATGGGATGGGGGTTGGGATTTGTTATCTTAAATCTTATCTTCTATTTCATGTTTGAGCATACGTTGGGAACATTATTATTTACTGTTTTATTAACAATTTGGGGTGTACGTTTATTTCTTCATATCTATAAGAGAAATTATGGTAAGCCAGAAGACTTTCGATATGCAGCGTGGCGTAAGGAATGGGGAGAATGGGTTGTGTTGAGATCATTCTTTCAAGTATATCTTTTACAAGCAGTCTTTATGTGGGTTGTAGCGATGCCTATACAAACGATGTATCCTCCAATGTATAGTGTTAATTGGTTAACGATTGCAGGATTGCTTTTGTGGTGTATCGGTTTCTTCTTTGAAGTGGTGGGGGATCAACAACTTAGCGATTTTATTAAGAATACTGAAAATAAAGGTAAAATCATTGAAACTGGATTGTGGCGATATACACGGCATCCAAACTATTTTGGTGAAGCAGTAATTTGGTGGGGGTTAGCTTTGATTAGTTATAGTCTATCAGGTAACCTGCTTAGTTTTATAGGTTCTGGTTTTATTACTTTCTCTCTGTGTTTCATTTCAGGTGTACCATTGCTTGAAAAACGGAATGCATCAAAACCTGGATATGCAGAATACAAAAGAAAAACATCGGTTTTCATTCCATGGTTTGTGAAGAAGTAATTGTGTAGTAAATTTAATCTAGAAAAAAGTTGCAAAAAAAAGTTGAATTGACTATAATTACAGTTATTAAAGCGTACTAAAGGATTAGTAGTAAGAAACAAATTGCGTAGAGAGAGTGATGATTGGTGAAATTCACTTGCGAGGCGACTTATGAATTCACCTTTATAGTGAGACTAATCATCTCCGGGGGTTCCCGTTATCAAGGATTAAGGTGTATCTCAATTTTTTTTGTGAGGTAAATCAGGATGGTACCGCGATTCAATCGTTCCTGTTATGGGGACGATTTTTTTATTGTAAAGGAGAAAAAGGTATGGAAAAAGTTCAACTTGTTCAACAAGAGGCATTACAACAAATTGAAGCTTGCGCAACGATGGAAGAGCTTCAACAAGCACGAATTACTTGTTTAGGAAAAAAAGGGCCAGTACAAGAATTAATGTCTTTGATGAAAGACTTAAGTGCTGAGGAAAAACCAGCATTTGGTCAAGAAGTAAATGTTTGTAAACAAATGATTGCGAAAGCGATTGAAGATAAACAACAAATTCTTGAAGTGGGTGCATTAAGTGCCAAACTTGAAAAGGAAAAGATTGATATTACATTACCTGGATATCAACCAATATTGGGGACATTACATCCGCTTTCAGTAATTTCCCAAGAAATTGAAGATTTATTTATTGGTATGGGTTATGACGTATCTGAAGGGCCAGAAGTTGAATTGGATTTATATAACTTTGAGCGTGCAAATATTCCTGCAGATCATCCTGCAAGAGATATGCAAGATACTTTCTATATCAATGCAGAAGAATTATTACGTACACATACAACGGCAATACAAACAAGAGAACTTGAAAAAGCAAATGGTAAATTACCAGTAAAAGTAATTTGCCCAGGTAAGGTTTACCGTAGAGATGATGATGATGCAACGCATTCACATCAATTTACACAAGTTGAAGGATTAGTTGTTGGTGAAAATATTACTCTTGCGGATTTGAAGGGTACATTAAAACTAATGGCTGATGCAATGTTTGGGGAAGGACGTGTTATTCGTTTTAGACCTTCTTACTTCCAATTCACAGAACCATCAGTAGAAGTTGATGTAACTTGTCATATTTGTGGTGGTAAAGGATGCAATGTCTGCAAAGGTACAGGATGGATTGAAATTCTTGGTGCAGGTATGGTACATCCAAATGTACTTGAGATGGCAGGGTTTGATAGTAAAAAATGTAGCGGATTTGCGTTTGGTGCAGGTATTGAACGTATCGCTATGTTGAAATATGGTGTTGATGATATTCGTAATTTCTATATCAATGATGTACGTTTCTTAAAAACGTTCAATCGTTTTGATTAATTAAGGGAGGAAGAAGAAAATGAAAGTAAGTATTAATTGGTTAAAAGAATATGTCTCCCTTGATGGAGTTAGTGCTGTTGAATTAGCTGACGCTTTAACTACAGCAGGATTAGAAATTGAAGGTGTAGATCCAGTAGCACAAGGCACAAACCTTGTGATTGGGGAAGTATTAAGTTGTAATCCACATCCAGATTCAGATCATTTGAATGTGTGCATGGTTGAATATGGTGAGGGGCCAACACAAATCGTTTGTGGGGCACCAAATTGTAAAGCAGGGATTAAAGTTATTGTGGCGAAAGTTGGAGCTGAGTTACCAGAAATTACAATTAAAGCTGCAAAAGTTAGAGGTCAAGAATCAAATGGGATGTTATGCAGTCTTAGAGAACTTGGCGTTAATGAAAAATATTTAAGAGAAGATCAAATTAATGGAATTGAAATTCTTCCAAGTGATGCTCCTGTAGGAAATACAGAAGTATTAAAATATCTTGGTTATGATGATGTGGTTCTTGATGCGTCACAAACTCCAAACCGTGCTGATTGCATGGCGATGTGGAGTGTTGCAAAAGAAGTAGGTGCGGTGTTGCGCAGAGAAGTTAAACTTCCTGTTTATGAGGGTGCATCAAATGTTGGTAAACCTACAACACTTCAAGTTGCATCGAAAACTGAAAAATGTCCACATTTCTTAGGTAAGATTGTGGGTAAGGTTGTTGTAAAAGAATCTCCAAAATGGATGCAAGATTATTTGCATGCAGCAGGTGTCCGTGCCATCAATAACGTAGTTGATATTTCTAACTATGTCATGATTGAAACAGGTCAACCTCTTCATTTCTATGATTTAGCAAAAATGCCTCATAGAGAAATTACAGTCATTGATGATGTAGATATGAAACTAACTGCACTGGATGGTGTTGAATACGATGTAGTAAAAGGTGATTTATTAATTACTACTGGTGGTGAAGCCACAGGTATCGCTGGGATCATGGGTGGAGATGATAGTAAGATTGACGAAACTACAACTGGTATTATCATTGAAGCTGCACATTTCAACCACGTATCTATTCGTAACAGCGCAAAACGTTTAGGTCTTATGACAGAAGCAGCATCGCGTTATATTAAGGGATTAGAAAAACTTGCACAAAACAAAGCGATGGATCGTGCTGTGCAATTATTAATTGAATATGCAGAGGCAAGTGAGTTAGAAGAAACAGTTGAAGCAGGAAGTGTTAATTACACTCCAATTCAAGTTACAGAAACACTTGAACATTGTAATGAATTATTAGGTACTTCATTTGAAATGAATGAAGTTGTGGAAGTATTAAATGCATTAGATTTTAGTCCAGTAGTAGATGGAACTACATTCACATGTACAATTCCAAGTTACCGTACTGATATCGCAATTCGTGAAGATATTGATGAGGAAATTATTCGATTAATTGGTTATGATCGATTAAAAGAAACATTACCTACAATGGAAGCTACTGCAGGAAAATTAACACATCGTCAAACACTAAGAAGAACAACAAAACAAGTTCTTACAGGTCTTGGTATTCGTGAAGTTATCACGTATACATTAGTCAAGGAACAATACATGAATGAAGCAGTATTACCATTTGGTGATCATGTTCAATTGGCATCACCAATGAGTGAAGATCGTAAATATGTAAGAAATAGTATGATGCCTTCAATGCTTGAATGTTTATCCTATAATCAAGCTCGTAAAGCAAGTAATGTAAATTTATTTGAAATATCAAATGTTTATGAAAAAGGTAAAGTACAAGAAAGAGTAGGTATTCTATTATCTGACTCTCTACAAGAAAATCGATTACAAAAAATTAATATTAAGAGTGATTTCTACGCATTAAAAGGAATTGTAATGGCTTGGCTAGATAAACTAGGTTTTGCATCAAATCGTATTACTGTTAAGGAAAATACGTTAGATACAAAGCATTACCATCCTTATCGTAGTGCAGCTTTATACTTACAAAATGATTTAATTGGAATCATAGGAGAAGTACATCCAAGTTATGCAAAACAAATGAATGTAAGTGCATGTGTTTATGCAGAACTTAATTTCGATTTACTTGTGGATACAAAAACATCAAAAGTACGATTTGTTGCATTGGATCGTTATCCATCAGTATCACGTGATATCGCACTTGTGGTATCAACGGACACATCAGCACAATCAATTCTTGATGTGATAAACAAAGTGGGTAAGAAATTGGTTCAATCTACCGAAGTATTTGATGTTTATCAAGGAGAACACGTAGAAAAAGGATGCAAATCAATTGCCTTGAATATTGTTTATCAAGCAAATGATCATACGCTTACAGATGATGAAGTAGTTCCTTTACATCAAGAAATCTTAAATGAACTTGAAAGTAAATGTAACGCTAAACTTAGAGGTTAATAAAAAGGAAGTCCTTGCATTATTTATGCAGGGACTTCTTTAGTTTAATTACGATTATTACGAATAAAGTAAAGATGGAAATAAATAAACTGCTTGTTTGGATAAATGTAGGAACATACTTAAGTACATAAGATGAACTATTATTACCATCAAAACCCACTAATGTATTTGGTGCTTGATATGTTTTAATTTTCTCTAGTTTGTTTGTTTCGTTGTTTACACTATAAACTTGATAACCTTTATAATAAGTAACAGGAAGAATATATGTTCGATTAGGTTCTAAATTGTCGATAGTTAATGTAGTTCCTTTTCGGGTTTGAATTGAATGAACAGGAACTTGATTTTCATCAGTTACTTCAGTTGTGATATATCGATAATCAGGTGATCCACTTGGTAAGTAATCAGCCCCTGCAAGTTCTACACGTACATATGTTGCAGAATAGAAAGGGTCAATCATTGAACCATCAATTAATTGACTGTATTCCGTTTTTGATGTTATGCCAGAAGTTCGATTCATAACGGGTAAGATGTGCCATATGCCTTCTAATAATAAAATACCAATGCAAGATAGTGCAATTATTTTCTTATTCCAATTAAACTGGAAAGGTGCAATTGATGCAGGTATGATTAAGCACAAAGAACTAATCATAAGTAATCGCCAAGGAAATTGAATCAAACTAAACATAAAGAAATAATTCCATGGTAATAAATTAATAGGTAACAACAAGAGGATATAACCAATAATTAAACAATGAAGGACAAACGGTTGATCCTTTTTCTTTTTAAGTAAATAAAGTAAAGGTACAAACATTAAGAAGTACCCAATGTTAAGTACCATTGATAATTCTTTGGACATGTCATTAGATCCATAGCCAAAGACTGTTGTATTCGTAAAATATTTCCATAAAGGTAGTGTATAAGATGTCATACTACTTGATGATGTATAATAATTTAAATAAAAATCTTGTGATTTTAGTTGTTCAAGCATGGGTAATGTAAAAAATGCGGTTAATAGAAATGTTATAAGTACTGCATACAGGATGCTTTTTATTCTATTCTTATTTTGTAATAAGAATTTAAATCGTAAAATGATAAAAAATAGAAATAAAATACAAGCAAGTACAAAAGTTATATTATGGGTTAAGGCTAAGCCACCAAACCCAAATACAAGATAATGCCATTTTGTCTCATCATCGTAGAGTAAATAATAAATGCCGAGTAAAACAAGAGGAAGAAAAATAAAACCCATAACTTCTCCCAAAGCTCCTCGCACGTAAACATCTGTGATTCGATAATTATTGAAAAGATAAAGAACACCACCTAAATAAGGTGCAAACTCATTTAGACTAATTTTACTCACAAGTTTCATTGCAAAGAAACAAGATAGGAAAGTAGTTATAAGTAATATTAGCTTATAACAAGTTACAATACTCATACCAAAGTTATAAAGTAGTGCAGGAATGATAAGAAAGAAATCGCTGTAAAACAAGGGACTAGCATAACCAAATGACATATTTTTATAAGGATATATTCTAGCGATAAACTCACCATCTTTAAACGATTGAGCTAATCCTTCAATGCGACTTAAATGAAATAATGTATCATGTTCCAAGGGTAAGAAATCCTTAACGAGGTAAGGATATACAAAAACAAGCGTACAAAGAATACTAAATGCGATGAACAAAAGATTTCGTTTTCTATTATTCATCATTATCCTCCAAAGTACCAGCTAGGTAACCATTGGAGTAAATTGACATATTCCTTTGTTGTAGTAAAACCAGTAAGAACTGGTAAGAAGATGACAAATAGGACAATAGCAACAATAACGTAGGCAATAGTAATCTTTTTGCCATTCTTCATTTTGTTGATAAGAAGTTGAATGCAATAAACAATCGACATAATTAGGAATGGTAATGATGGGTAATAATGATATGAGAATACACAACGTGTAACAAGTACCCATGGTAATAAAGCAGCAAGATATCCAATGACAATAATGAACCCTGCTTGTGATTTTGTCTTTATGGTATGGAATGCTGTATAAAGCATTGTGAATACCCCAGTTACAGTAACAACAGGATTATTAAAGCATGCGATTGAACGTAACAAACCATTACCTAAATCTGAATAATAATACCAGATAGGTCGGATATCAAATAACCATTGATACCAAGTACTTTGGTAAGGGTGAGTAGCTTCTAAGTTAGCGTGATAGTCATACATATATACTGAATGATCAATGACATTTTTAATGCTCCATGAATCATTCTTCCAAACAGGAGTAATTACATAATGCAATGCATAAATACCTAAGGGAATGATTACAAAGAACAAAATACACCATAAGATAATCTTTAAGGCACGATGTTTAAATTCTTTACAAAATGCAACTGATTCTTTATCAGTTAAGGATTTACTCTTGTTAAATTTAAAATAATTTATGAAGAAATGAGTGAAGAACATAATTGCCAGTGCAACAGCGGAGTAACAACCAGTCCATTTCACAGAACATGCAACACCCATCGAGATACCAGATAATGCTAACCACATTAATTGTTTCTTAAAAGGTGTTTTGGTAAAACTTGTATAGAAATACTGGATCATAAAGTAAGTCATTAATAGAATGAAGAAGACACTAAAGGGTTCAAGTGTACCTATTCTAGATGTTGTGATAAGCATAAAGTCTGCAGCAAATAGTGTTGTACCTGCGGTAGATAAGAAACGATTATTAAATAGTTTTTTAAGAATTAAGTAGAATAAAGGAAGTATCATTATGCCAAATAATGCACCCATGATTCGCCATCCAAAAGGATTCATACCAAACATCTGTATACCTAAGGCAATGATAGAAGTGCCTAACAATGGATGTACAGAGGGATACATGTATTGGTTATTTGCGATTTCCCAGGCATTGCGTGGGTGATAGATTTCATCGAAATAAGAAGAATCAAAATAACTTGGAACAAGTGGTACAATACTTTGTTCATCAATAATATTCATTGCTGAGTATGGGTTTTCTGGATTTGATAATGTAATGGGATTTAAAGTAAGGAGTTCATCACTACCTGTTTTCTTAAATGCAATTTCATGAATGACGGATGTTTCGTCTTGCATAACAAGTGATATGTAACGATAATTCCAATCACCTTTCGTAACATTCCACCCCATGTAGCTACTATCATTGTTTAAGACAGTGATAGTCTCCCATGTTTTGTTATCTTGGCTACCTAATACTTGTAGATTGTTAAACCAAACTTGATAACCACTTTCTAAAGCATTATTATCACCTTCACCACCTATTGCATACACTGTGTCAAAAGTGGGGGTTTCATCGACTACTTCAAATGTAATGAATTCGGTTGTAGTTTGTGGCTGCCACCAAGTTTGTGGTATCTGGGTAGTACCTAGTTGCCACAAAGAGACAATTGCATACATTGCAGTAATCATCACAATCGAAAAAATGTCACTCTTTCTACTTTTCTTGAGTAACTTAAATAATATATAGATTGCGATCGATACAAATGCACATAAAACAAGAATAGATAATAATTGATCATTCGCAAATAAAGTTAAACTTAAATTTTTCATATTTTCACCGTTATTATTATACTTGGTTATAGGCAAAAAGACAAAAATTACGTGACATTTAGTGATTTATTACATATCTTTTGATTTTAAGTTAAAATTGAAGTAAAATAGTCTATGTTCTGAGGTGAATAGAATGAGTAAAACAGGATTAGTTTTAGAAGGTGGAGGAATGCGTGGTGCTTACACGGCAGGCGCACTTGCTTGGCTTGTAGATCATAATATTGAATTTGATTACGGTGTAGGTATTTCTGCAGGGGCAGTGAATTTATGTAGTTATCTTTTAAAGAGCAAGGAATATCTTTATGATATTACTGTAAAGTATACTTCTGACAAAAAGAATGTGGGAATAATTCCCCTACTTAAGGAACATCGCTATGTAGGATATGATTACATGTTTGATACATTGTTACGCGATGAAGTAAAATACGATACATCCCCAATTAAAGAAAAAAATCTTCCAATGGAATTTGGACTATATGACATGAATCAGGAAAAGACAATTTTCTTTGATGCCCAAGCATTAGATCCCGAATTAAGAATGCTTAAAGCTTCTTGTTCATTACCGATTGCAGGTAGAATTGTAGATTACAATGGATATCGTTTCTTAGATGGTGGTATCTCAATTATGATTCCAATACAAAGAAGCATTGATGCTGGATGTGATAAGAATTTAGTAATCATAACTAAACCAGAAGGATATAAACGTAAAGCAGCAGGAACATTCATGCAAAAATTGATGGCTTTCAATTATCCGAAATACAAAAAAATGGTGTATGACTACACTCATCGCCATGATTCATATAATCGTGAAATGGAGTTAATTGAGAAAGAAGTTGACGCAGGACGTTGTTTATTGGTTAGACCTAGTGAAACTATCCCTGTTAAACGTTTTAGTGGAGATCCAGAAAACTTGAAACTTCTTTATGAACTTGGTTACCATGATATGGAATCAAGAAAAGATGAAATAATGAAATTCTTACAAAAATAAAATCACATTTGCATGTGATTTTTTTTCTTAGTGAGTGGCTCCACCTTCAATTTTGACATCATTTTCGTTTTGAATAATGGCTTCAATTGCGTATTCTAAGCCTTTTGCGATCATTCCTAAGTCCATTGATGGCATATTGCGTTTGTTTGTACATTGTGAAGGCATAAATGGAATATGGATAAACCCACTCTTTTTACCTGCATATTTTGTTTCTACAAGATGACGTACCCCGTAACAAACATGGTTACAAATGAATGTACCTGCAGTATTTGAAACAGAAGCAGGAATACCATTCTTCTTCATATTTTCAACCATTGCTTTGATTGGGATATTTACAAAGTAAGCATCTGGTCCATCGACAAATACAGGTTCATCACAAGGTTGGTTACCTTCGTTATCTGGGATACTACAATCATCAACGTTGATACCAACTCGTTCTACAGTGATATCAGGTCTACCACCAGCTTGACCAATTGATAGAATTACATCTGGATTATGTAATTGGATAGCTTCATCAATTTTAGCAAGTGATTTTCTGCACACTGTAGGAATTTCTAATTTGATAATTTCTGCATCTAAAATTGTATCTGGTAAAAGCTTTACCGATTCAATAGCTGGATTAATTGATTCTCCTCCAAAGGGATCAAAGCCTGTAACTAATATTTTCATAAGTATTTTCACTCCTTTATACGAATATAATATCATAAAAATAAGTACTTATAATGTAAAAACATACAAAAATACTTTGAAAATATTTACAAAATATTGAAAGAAACATTGAAAGTGTTTTTTGAATCATCTATAATAACAACAACTAGATGAGATTTTTAAGTATTGATTGAAGATAATTATTACTTTATAAACTCTATCAATTGATAATTAAAAGGAAAAGAATCTAGTTTTGTTCTATCTCATGGGGAATGAGTAGTAAGAGGAGGATAGTATGCAGTATTTAAATTTATTAGGTATTTTAGTAGTTATCGTCGGTTTCGCACTAAAACTAGATTCATTTCTAATTATTATTGTTGCAACTGCAGTTACAGCAATAATCGCAAACATTGACATCGTAACATTGCTTGAAACATGTGGATCGGTATTCGTAGCAAATCGTAGTATGTTGATTTTCATCATTGTTATGCTTGCAACAGGAACACTTGAAAGAAATGGTCTTAAACAAGCAGCAGCAAACTTGATTTCAAAAATCAAAGGTGCAACACCAGGAGCTCTTATTGGAGCTTATGGTGTAATTCGTGCCATTTTCGGAGCTTTCAACGTTGGTATTGGTGGTATTGCAGGATTTGTTCGTCCAGTATTAATTCCAATGACTGAAGGTGCAATTGAATCTAAGGGTGAAGAGGTAAATCCAGAACACCTTGAACAAGTTAAAGGTATGGCATCAGGTATTGAAAATATTTCTTGGTTCTTTTGCCAAGTATTAGTTGTTGGTGGATCAGGAGCATTATTAGTTCAATCAACATTAAAAGGTTTAGGTTATGAAGTTGCTTTAATTGATTTAGCATTAGTTGAAATCCCAGTTGCCGTTGTTGGTGTTGGATTTGCATGTGCTTATTATTTCTTAAAAGACAAAAAACTTATGAAGAAATATTACAACAAGGGGGGTAAATAAAGATGGAATTCTTTTTATCAGCTGAAGTTACAACTAGTACTAAATTACTAGAAGTTTTATATATTATTATTGGTCTTGTTGCTATTTATGCAGGACTTAAGAATTTATCAGATAAAGGCAATCCTGCACGTGTGGGTACAGCTGTATTCTGGGTATGTTTAGGGGTAGCTTGTTCATTAGGACGTTTCTTGCCTGCACCAGTTATTGGAGTACTTGTATTTGTTATGTGTATCCCAGCAGTTTTACAACGTGTTAAACCAGGGTCTTCAAAAGCTCCAACGACTGAAGAAATGGTTGGAAACTATCAAAAAATCGGTTCAAAAATCTTTATCCCAGCTTTATCAATGGGAGTATTCGCATTATTGTTTGGTGTTGCAGGATTATTATTTCCAAAATCATTTACGCTTAGTGCTTTAATTGGTACAGGGCTTGGAGTTTTATTCTCAATTATATTCTTAATGCTTAAAAACAAACAAAACAAACCACTTACATTCTTAAATGATGCTGAGCGTTTCTTATCAATCACAGGTCCATTGTGTATGCTTCCAACATTGTTATCAATTCTTGGATCAGTATTCACTACAGCAGGTGTTGGTCAAACAATCTCATCAATCGTAGGTACTGTTATTCCTGAAGGAAATTTAGTTATTGGTGTTATCGTTTATGCAATCGGTATGATGTTATTCACAATGATTATGGGTAACGCATTCGCTGCAATCACGGTATTAACAGTAGGTATTGGTGCACCATTTATTCTTGCATATGGAGCTAATCCAGTTGCAGTGGGTATGCTAGCTCTTACATGTGGTTTCTGTGGAACTTTATGTACTCCAATGGCAGCAAACTTCAATATTATTCCAGTAGCCATACTGGAAATGAAAGATAAATTTGGTGTTATTAAAAACCAAATCGTCCCTGCATTATTCATGATCGTATTCCAAATCATTATGATGCTTATCTTAATGTAATAAAATGAATTACCAAGAAAAAGTTGAACGAGGTGCATCCATTGTCATTAAAGACTGGATGAAGCTAAAGTCAAATGAAAAACTATGTATTGTTACGAGTAATAAGCATTACTCAGAAGCTGAGGAATTGAAAAAGTTTGCTGAGGAGATTACCAATCATGTCGCAATTATGCTTGTGAAGGATGAGGGTAAGTATGTTGGTGTTTTCTTTGATGAGAATGAGAAAATATTTGATGTATATGATGCTATTATTGGGGCAACTGATTATTCAATTGTTACTACAAAATCCGCGGATCGTGCAATTAAAAAAGGGAAGAAATTTTTATCTCTTCCTCTATCTACTAATAATGGTATGTCGATGTTAGCGTTTGATTTTCTTACTGTTGATACAGAATTAAGTCGTATTAAAGCACAAATCTTATTGAAGTATATCGAAAAGTCTTCAAAGATTACTGTCACAACTGCTTTAGGTACACATCTTGAGTTTTCGATGAAAAGAAGAAAACCAGGATTCTTTAATGGAACTGTAAAAGATGGTAAAGGATACGCAAGTGCTAGTGTTGAAGTTTATATTCCAATTGTTGAAACAAAAACGAATGGTACGTTGATATTAGATGGATCATTTGGTTATATTGGAAAAGTAGAAAAACCTGTACGAGTTGAATTTAAAGATGGAAGAATTGTAAGTATTGAAGATAATGAGAGTGGTCATATCTTAGATCAACATCTCAAAGACTATCAAGATGAAAATATGTATGTAGCAGCCGAGTTTGGTATTGGATTAAATCCAATTTCTAAATGTAATGGTGATTGTTACATAGAGGATGAGTCAGTTTATGGTACATTCCATATAGGTTTTGGTAGAAATCATGCATTGGGTGGTAAGCATGAAGCGAAAAGTCATTTTGATTTAGTAACATGTAAGCCAAATATTTATTTTGACAATCGTTTGATTATGGAAGAGGGAGAAATCACAATTCCAGAGTTTAGAATATAAAGTAAAAGCACTTCATCCTTGATGAAGTGCTTTGTTTGTTATGCCGCAGGAGTTTCAGTTGGTTCAGCTGATTCTGTTGGTTCTTCTGTTTTACTTGATAATGCACTTGGGTTTTTAAGAGCGTTATTATTCTCTTCGTTATTCCAAGGTGCCATATATAGTTCATAATATTCATCGTAAGTTAGTTTAGAATCTACAACCTTTTGTGCTAAATCAACACCTAAGTAACGATAATGCCAAGGTTCATATTGATATCCGGTAATGCTTTCTTTACCTTCAGGGAATCGAAGAATCCAACCAAACTTTTGGCAATTTTGACTTGTCCATAGGAATTCATCTGATTCACCAAATGTAGCGACTGCTTTTCCATCTTCATCTAATGCAGATAAATCCACTGTTAAACCTGTTTGGTGTTCTGAGAATCCTGCACGTGCACTATACGTGTCGGCATCTTCTTGACCATCTCTTTTAACATAACGATCATATAATGCTTGTTGATTATCATAACTTCGATATGAACTTGATGCGAAGATTCTTAATCCCATTTCTCTTGCACCTTCACATAGTGCTTTTAATCCTTCAGCTGCAGGAGCGTCAAGTTGTAGTCCAGTAGAAGCATATTGAATTGATAAATCTTGAAGTTGTGGTGGTGCAAATGAACCATCTAAGTAATAGGTCTTATTAACCAACATATCATAACTTCCTTGATTAACTACAGGTTTTGTTGTTTCATATGGAACTTTATATGAATTAGATAACTCAAATTTACTGAAGCTATTAGTAGCACTATGTGCTACTGCATCCTCAATGTAGGGTTGTACATCGGTTTGAAAATCAAATACAAGAAGAGGAGTTAATTCAAAGAAAGTTAAGTTATCAAATAGATTTAACGCTTGCTCTTCAGTGTACCCTTTATCGATAAGACGATCATACAAGACAAATTCACGTTGATCACAACTATCAGATACAACATATAATTCGATGTAATCTTTATTAAGTGTTTTATCAACAATAGAAGCAGCTAAGTTCTCTGAGTAGTATTTATTTTTGATGATCAGATTAGTTAGTTTTTGCTTTCTAATCTCTGATATAGTTGCTTTATCATAACCTAAGTCTTTTAATTTGCCATCTTCAATTGTTTTTGGAACGGTAAATAAAGCGACAACTAAAACAACAATTGCAATTAATCCATAAAGTACGGGTTTACGAATTCTTCTTACTTTACGTTTTACTTTGCGTGTACCAGTTGGATGACTTCCTTTTTTTACTACTTTTTTGCGCTTAACTTGTTGTGTCATAATTACACCTCCTCAAGAATGGTCCATGGAAACTCTCTAGGTGGCTGACTCACTATTGTTATTTCTTCCTTTGTAACGGGATGGAAGAAGGTTAATGAGGTAGCCCATAAAGCGATTTGTGCATGCTCCTTAGCATTGGGATTGTATCTTTGATCTGCCCATAGTGGAGCATTTCTACTTGAGAACTGAACACGTATTTGATGAGAACGTCCAGTTTCGAGTTCTATTTCAACATAACTTAAATCCTTTTTTTGACAAAGGACTTGATATCTTAGTATTGCTTTCTTGCCTTTTGGATCAGATTCCTTTGTAACTCTTACTGTATTCTTTTTTTCATCTTTAACGAGGTAATCAATTAATGTTCCGCTTTCTTTAAAGTGACCATTACAAATAACAGCATTGTATATTTTCTTAAATTGATGTGTTCTTACTTGTTCCGATAATCTAGAAGCTGCTTTTGATGTTTTCGCAAATATCACAACACCACCAACTGGACGATCTAGACGATGAACTAAACCGAGGTATACATTGCCCGGTTTATCATATCTTCGTTTCAAGTCTTCTTTGCACAATGTTAATAAATCTTTGTCTTTTGATTCATCTTCTTGAATGGGTATATTAACAGGTTTCTCAACCACAAGGAGATGGTTATCTTCGAAAAGAATCTTAATCATTTTTTGTCCAACGTCCATAGATACCACAAGGAAGTGTTAAGTTTTCACGAGTAATGGGTAATCCTACTTCACCTGCTTCAACTTTTCCTTCTGGAAATCTTTTTAGGACAGTTGTCGTTAATATGTTTTCAAGTACAGTACTAGAGAAACCAGTTGTGTAAGAATTAACCAAGAAGAATAATGGATCATCATCAAGGATTTCAAGACATGAGGTCACAAGTTCAGTAATTTGTTCTTCGAGTTTCCACATTTCACCATTTGGACCTCTACCATATGAAGGTGGATCCATTAAGATACCATGATACGTATGGCCTCTTCTTTTTTCACGTTGTACAAATTTTAAAACATCATCAATAATGAATCGAATCGTGTTGTTTTCTAAATGAGACAACACCATATTTTCTTTTGCCCATTGAACCATACCTTTTGAAGCATCCACGTGGACAACCTCTGTTGCTCCAGCACTACTGCATGCCATTGTGGCACCGCCTGTATAGGCGAATAAATTCAATACTCTTATTTCTTTGTTACTGTTGCGGATTGCTTCTTGCATCCAATCCCAGTTGACTGCTTGCTCTGGAAATAAACCAGTGTGTTTAAACCCAGTAGGTGAAACTTTAAATGTTAATTCTTTATAATCAATCGTCCAATATTCAGGTAAGTCTTTTTTATAGTCCCAACTTCCTCCACCTTGTTTTGAACGATGATAGATTGCATGTGTGTTTTTCCACTCCTTAGATGATGTATCCGCAAGCCAAACAGCTTGAGGATCAGGACGACGAAGAACGATGTTTTTCCATCTTTCTAATTTTTCGCCATTACCAGCATCAATGCATTCATAATCTTTCCAATGTGTAGCACATTTTTTCATCGAGATACTCCTTAATTTATGGTATCATTATACCATTAATATATTCGTAAATAAACAAGTGGTGTGGAGGTAATGATATGATTCGTTTATGTAGTGATTTGGATAGAAGTAAAGTATTAGAATATTTAAACAAGGATCGGGCTTTGAATTTATTTTTTATAGGTGATATCAACAATTATGGATTTGAAAATGATTTTCAAAAGATCTTCATAGATGAAGATGGGGAAACCATTCAAACAGTTTATTTAGTGTATTATGAGAATCTTTTAATTAGTAGTTATACAAAAAATATAGATCAGGATTTTGTTAAGCAATTAATGGAAGATTATAAAATCGAGAATATTAATGGTGAACAAAGTTTAATTGATACATTGGATTTATCGCAATGTGATAATGATGATTGTTATTTCTGTAAGATGATTAAAAATCCTGTAAGTCTTGATGAATCAGTAGAAGTAGCGAAAGTAGAAGATGTACCTGAAATCATTGAGATTATTAAGACGGTTTTCCATCAAGATTCTCCTAGAATGGCAAGCAGTATTGAAGACAAAACAGGAAGAACTTATTTTATCAAAGTTGATGGAAAGATTGTATCAGTTGCATCAAGTACAGCAGAAACAGATGGATTAGCGATGATTGTGGGGGTTGCAACTTTAGATGAATTTCGAGGACAGGGCTATGCGAGTAAAGTCGTAGAGAAACTTTGTTCGGATTTACTTATGGAAGACAAAATACCATGTTTGTTTTATAATAATCCAGCAGCCGGTAAGATATATCATCGAATCGGTTTTGAAGATATCGGCCGATGGGCATTAAGAAGGAATCGTAAATAATGAATTTATTAGACAATTTAAATCCAGCTCAAAAAGAAGCTGTCATTTCAAATGACCAATATATTAGAATCATTGCAGGTGCAGGTTCAGGGAAAACACGTGTTTTAACAACACGTATTGCTTATCTTGTTCAAGAGAGAGATGTTTATCCAAGTAAAATTTTAGCGATAACATTTACGAATAAAGCTGCGAATGAGATGAAAGAAAGAATTAAAAAAATACTAGGTGATCCAAGTGGTGCTGTATGGATTAGTACCATTCACTCACTTTGTGTACGTATCTTACGTGAAGATATCCAATCAATGGGGATGCCTCGTAATTTTACGGTAATGGATCAAGATGATCAAAAGACAATATTAAAAGAAGCATACAAGGAACATGGAATTGATAAATCAGCAATTTCTTTTGGTTCGATGTTGGATTATATCGGAAACAATAAAGGTGCTGAAATCACTGTAGATAGAGCATATGTTCTTGCGGGAAGTTTTAGTGGTGAGAAATCAAAAGCGAAGGTATATGAATATTATTGTAATCGTCAAAAAGAATTATATGCATTGGATTTTGATGATTTGTTACTCGTAACTGTTAAAATGTTCAAGATGTTTTCTGAAATTCGTGCAAAATGGGCAAAACGTTTTAGTTATATCCATGTAGATGAATTTCAAGACATTGATAAAGTACAATATGAATTGATATCACAACTTGCAGGCACTGAAAATAATGTGTGTGTTGTAGGTGATCCAGACCAAACGATTTATACATGGCGTGGAGCAGATGTAAATATCATTATGAACTTTGAAAAGGATTATAAACCATGTAAAACGGTTGTCTTAAATGAGAATTATCGTTCTACTGAAAATATATTGAATGGCGCAAATAGTGTCATTCGATGCAATAAAAATCGTATTGATAAAGACCTCTACACAAATCGTACAAATGATGACAAAATCTCTCACTATATTAGTGCGGGGGAAGAATATGAAGCATCATGGATTGCGAATAAAATTTCAGAAGGGCATCAAGCAGGAAAGAAATATCGTGATTTTGCGATATTATACCGTAGTAACTACTTGTCACGAGCTATAGAAAAAGGGTTACTAGATGAACACATCCCATACATTATTTATGGCGGTGTAAAGTTCTATGAACGTGCTGAAATCAAAGATGCTTTGTGTTATTTGCGAATGGTATCGGGTAGCGATGATCTAGCATTACAACGAATTATCAATAAACCAAAACGTGGTTTAGGTAATAAAACAATGGCTACTATCTTCGAACGTTCTAGAGAAAAAGGATGTTCGATGTATGAAGTAATACGTGATGAAGAATTATTCTCGGGCAAAGCTCAAGCGACAATCTCTCAATTCGTAATTATGGTAGAACGATGGAAAACAGTAGCCTCAACAAAACCTGTTTTTGAATTGTTAGAAATGGTTATTGATGAAAGTGGCTATCGTAGAATGTTAGAAGACGAAAAAGAAACTGAACGTTTGGAAAACTTGAAGGAATTAATCAATGATGTTCAATCCTTTACAGTAAACTATCCAGAGAGTACGTTGGATGAATACTTACAACTAGTATCGTTGTATGGTGATAAAGAAGAATCGTTAGATGGAGACTTTGTACAGTTAATGACTGTTCATGCTGCAAAAGGTCTTGAATTTGATACCGTGTTTGTATGTGGATTATCTGATGGTATCTTTCCAAATGAAAGAGCGATGTCAGAAGGAAATCGTGGTGTTGAAGAAGAAAGACGTTTAGCTTATGTTGCCTTTACAAGAGCACGTAATAAACTCTATCTTACAGAATCATCGGGATTTAGTTACATTCTTTCAAAGGCAAGAGTTCGTTCGCGCTTTGTAGATGAGATTGAAGAGGACTATGTAGAACACTTAGGTGCTACATTCGATTATGGAAAACCAAAAGATTTTGTGGTGTCACAAAGTAGTCCAACCAACAAACCAATGCCACAAATGATACCGAAGACAACAGAACCTGCAACGCGTTGGCGTAAATCAGACCAAGTTACTCATGGTAAGTTTGGCGATGGTATTGTATTGAAATATGAAAATGGATTTTTAGAGATCGCATTCCCTTATCCACACGGGGTTAAAAAGATTATGGCTACACATCCATCTATCAAAAAGAAAACTGCTTAATTTAAGGAAGATTAGTTATCAACGTGATTAATCTTCTTTTCTTTGAACAAAAGTACAAAAAAGTGTATAATAGCCAATAATGAGGTGAAGAAATGACAAATATTAAATTAATAGCGAGCGATTTAGATCATACATTGCTTAATTCAAAAAGCGGTGTGAATGAATTTACAAAAGAAGTTTTAAATCAAGCAATGGACAATGGAATTTTATTTGTGCCATGCAGTGCGAGAACATCAAATTTAATTCCAACTTGGTTTAGGGAAAATAAAAAAATTAAGTATTTAGTGACTTCAAATGGTGCAGTTGTTGTGGATAATATTACGCAAGAGCAACTATTAGTAAACGCGATACATGCGGATGATGCAATTAAAATGTTAGATGTGGTTGATGATATAAATCCTTATTGGACAATTGATTGCAAAGGGTATTTATACTCAAATCGTAAAGTATTAAGAGATCATGAAAAAATTGGAGTAACAGGTGATTACTATGCAGATATTCAAAAAACACGTATCTTTATCGATGATTGTCGAGAAGTATTAGAAGGTGAAGGAAACATCGTTCGTAAAATTCATTTTGTGACAGATAATCAAGAGATGAAAGAAGAACTAAGAAAAAAACTCGAACAATTTAGTTTCTTACGTATTACATCTTCTCATCCTAAAAACTTTGAGATTACAGATCCCCATGCTACTAAAGGAGATGCAATTGCGTTTATTATCAAACGTGAATGGTTAAAAAAAGAAGATACCATTGCCTTTGGTGATAACGATAATGATATCGAAATGTTTAAGAATGTTGGTCATGGATATGCGGTAGAAGTTTCTACAAAAGGATTACAAGAAGTTGCTTATCAAGTAATCGGAAAATGTGAAGATGAAGCTCTTGCACATTTTGTAAATGATAATATACTTCAAAAATAGGTAAAATAAAAAACTTTAATCGATTGAGATTAAAGTTTTTTTGTTTAGAAGTTAACTTCTGATATTGGACGAAGTACAATGTCATGCATTACACCGTCTTCAGGTAATAATACGCAGTCAACAATTGTTTGTGCTACGGTTTCTGGTTTCATATACGTATGATTTGGGATAGCTCTAAAGTTTGTATCGATACCACCTGGATAAACCGATGTAACTTTAATATTATCTTTTCTTGCTTCTTTGACAAGTATTTTACTAATAGCTTCCATAGCGTCTTTGCTTGCTGTATATCCAGCCATTGTTTCATTGTGAAATAGGCAACATGAACTTAGAATGTTTAGGATATGTCCGCCATGATTTTCTTTCATTCCAGCATAAAATTCTTGAATCAACATTAAATGGCTCACACAGTTTAGCTGAAGCATATCTCTTAAATCTTGAATTTCTAGGGATTCAACAGGGGCTTTTTTAGAATTTGCACCAGCATTATTAATTAGGATATCAATCGGATTCACTTTTTCTTTTACATTTTTAGTGAAAGTAAGTATTTCTGAGTCATTCAATAAATTGAAACATTCAGTATAAATGATACGATCTTGAGGTAAATGAGCGAGTAGTTCAGCCATTTTTTCTTCATTACGACCACATAAAACAAGTTGATAATCAGTTCTCTTTAAAAATTCATAGACAAGTGCCTTTCCTAACCCATCGGTAGCACCTGTAATAAGTACAGTTTTTGGCATTTTAAATCCTCCTAATATTCATTATAAGGATTATTAAGGCTTGTGCAATAAGACTGCAATTTATGTGGTCATTTATGATATAATAATGGAGGTTTCGGAGGCATTTCTATGAAAGAAAGAATTGAAGAACTTAGAGGGTTATTAAATCAATATAATATTGAATATCATGTACTAGATAAACCAACAATTAGTGATGCAGAATATGATCGATTAATGCGTGAATTAATTGATTTGGAGACAAAGTATCCAGAATTTATGGATCCATTATCACCCAGCCAAAGAATTGGAGGACCTGTTTTAGATGAGTTCACCAAAATTCAACATAAACGTAAGATGATGTCTTTGGGTAATGTTTTTAGTGAAGAAGAACTTAAATCATGGGCTAAGAAGATTGAAGATGAAGTAGGTAAAGTTGAGTTTTGTGCTGAATGTAAGATCGATGGTCTTGCAATGTCAATTGAATATCAAGGTGGAAACTTTGTCCAAGCAGTTACTCGAGGTGATGGTGAGGTCGGAGAAGATGTTACACAAAATGTAAAAACAATACGTTCTATACCAATGAATGTATCTTATAGAGAAGAGTTTGAAATTCGTGGTGAAGTATATATGCCCAAATCAAGCTTTGAAGCATTAAATGAAGGAAAACGACAACAAGGTGAGCCAGAATTTGCGAATCCGCGTAATGCAGCTGCAGGATCAATACGCCAACTTGATTCAAAGATTGCAGCATCTCGTAAACTGGATGCGTTCTGGTATCATGTGCCTGATGGTGAAACTTATGGATTAAAAACACATTATGAATCATTAATGTGGATTAAAGATATGGGATTTAGGGTCAATGAGAATACTACATTATTTCAAAGTATTGAAGATGTGTGGAAATTCATTGAACGTATGACAATTGAAAGAAACAATTTACCATATGAGATAGATGGTATCGTAATTAAAGTTAATAATTATGAAGTCCAAGAACAATTAGGATATACTGTTAAAGTTCCAAAATGGGCAATTGCCTACAAGTTTCCAGCAGAAGAAGCAGTTACCCGTTTAGAAGATATCTTTATTACAGTGGGTAGAACCGGTAAAGCAACGCCTAATGCAAAATTAACACCTGTTCGCTTAGCGGGGACAACAGTAAGTGCTGCGACTCTTCATAATGAAGATATGATCAATCAAAAAGATGTACGTATAGGGGATTTGGTTGTGGTAAGAAAAGCAGGGGATATTATTCCTGAAGTATTACGCAGCATCGAAGATAAACGAGATGGTACACAAGTGCCATTCATCTTTCCTACTTTATGTCCAGATTGTGGAATGCCACTACATCGTTTTGCGGATGAGGCTGCCCATTATTGTGTAAATAGTGATTGTCCATCTCGCATTGTAAATTCTATTGCCCACTTTGCATCAAGAGATGCAATGAATATTGATGGCTTAGGTGAGAAGAAGGTTGAACAATTTCATAAAATGGGATGGTTGAACAAAGTAGATGATATATTTAAACTTAAAGAATATCGTGATGAAATTATTTCGTTAGATAAGTTTGGTTTAAAGTCATATGAAAATCTTGTGGAAGCAATTGATCAATGTAAATCAAATGCATTAGATAAGCTGTTATTTGGATTGGGCATTCGTCAAGTTGGTGCAAAAGCTGCACGAATTTTAGCGAATCGTTATAAAACGATGGATGCACTTATGCAAGCAACACTATCAGATTTAATCACGATTGATGATATTGGTGATATTACTGCGGATGCCATTGTTACTTATTTTAAAGAAGAAGCGACATTACGCTTGATTGATAGTTTAAAATCATCGGGGGTAAATATGGTACAAGAAAGTGATACAACCATTGAATCATCATTTACAGGAAAAACAATTGTACTTACAGGATCATTGCAACGATTTAGTAGAAATGAAGCACAAGAATATTTAGAGAAACGTGGTGCAACAGTAACAGGAAGCGTATCCAAGAAAACGGATATCGTAATCTATGGTGAGGCTGCAGGGTCAAAACTAGAAAAAGCACAAGCGTTAAAAATACAAACAATGACTGAAGATGAATTCATGGAAATTGTAGAAAGGGAAGCATAATATGACAGAAGGTAAAAGCAAAGAATATTTACGTCACTTAGCACATCAATGTATGTTTGATTGTAGTGATGATGAATTAGATGAAATTCAAGAGGAGTTTGTGATATTAGAAAAACAAATGGAATTATTAGATCAAGTAGATACAACGAATGTTGAACCGATGGTTTATCCGTTTGAAATGGAAACAAGCTTCTTAAGAGAAGATGAAGTAGTAAATGTATTAAGTGAAGAAGATGCATTAAAAAATGCAGCAAAGACAAAAAATGGACATGTATTGGTTCCAAAGGTGGTGCGCTAATGATTGAAAAGTTAAGAAATGATGTTGTACATGCGAAAAATCATGTACAAGAAGCAATAAATTTAGCACATCAACTACAACCTGCATTAAATGCAGTTGTAACATTTGTAGATCCAACACAACAACTAGAACATCTTGAAGACGTTAAAACTGGCTTAATGGCTGGAGTTCCAATTGCATTAAAAGATAATGTAAATACAAAAGGGATTCGCACAACGGCATCAAGTAAAATATTGGATAATTATATTCCAGTTTACAATGCACATATTGTTGATTTACTTACAAAACAAGGTGCTATCTGTATTGCAAAAGCTTCAATGGATGAACTTGCGATGGGTGGTTCAAATTTAACTGCAGCGACAGGACCTGTTTCAAATCCATGGGATTTATCACGTATAGCAGGTGGTAGTTCTGGTGGTAGTGCAGCACTTGTTGCAAGCGGTGTTGTTCCATTTGCGGTAGGCTCAGATACTGGTGACTCAGTTAGAAAACCCGCAGGATTTTGTGGCATCGTTGGTGTAAAACCGACTTATGGGCGTATCTCTCGTTATGGTATTATTCCATACTCATCAAGTCTTGATCATGTGGGTTATTTTACTCGTAATGTAAAAGATGCATGCATTGGGCTTGAAGTATTAGCAGGTAGAGATGATCGTGATATGACATCATCATTGAAAGAAGTACCACCGTATTCCGAGTTATTATCTGAATCATTAAAAGGAAAAAAGATTGGCATTATCAAAAATGTAACAGATTCAATTCAAAACGAAACAACAATGAATTTATTCAATGAACTCATTGATAAAATGAAAAATGAAGGTGCAGAAATAAAAGAAATCAATTTCGATAACAATTTATTACGTGCAATCCTACCAACATACTATATGATTGCGAATTGTGAAGCTACTGCGAATCATTCGAATTTAGATGGTATTCGTTTCGGTGTACAAGCTGAAGGTGATAGCACAGAAGATGTTATGATTAATTCCCGTACTGAAGGATTTGGTTTACAAGTGAGAAAACGATTCATTACAGGAAGTTATGGTTTATTTGTAGAAAATCAAGAAAAATTGTTTAGAAAAGCTCAACGTGTTCGTCGTTTAATTGTTGAAGCAATGCAAGAAGCACTTCAAGATGTTGATTGCTTAATTGCACCTGCAAGTTCTACAATTGCACCAAAGATTAAGGGTGAAAAGATTGATGAATTAATGGATGAATATTTGGTTGCAGAAAATCATATGGTTATGGGTAATTTCTCAGGATATCCAAGTATGACATTACCAATGGGCTTTGATCAAGGTTGTCCATTAGGTGTCAACATAACATGTAAAGCTTTTGATGAAGTAACAATGTTTAATATTGGTGCTGGTATTGAAAAATGTACAGGTTTAAAAGATCTTGTAGCGGAGGTGAAATAAGATGGAATACGATGTAGTCATTGGTATTGAAATTCATTGCGAATTAAATACAAATTCTAAAATGTTTTCTAGCTCTCCTACGACATTTGGTAAACTTGCGAATAGTTGTGTGAATGAAATTGATTTAGGGCATCCAGGTACAATGCCTTGTGTAAATAAAGGTGCTGTTGAACAAGCGATTAAAGCATGTACAGCATTGCACTTAGAAATTGATCCAATTGTTAAGTTTGATCGTAAAAATTATTATTACTCTGATTTACCAAAAGGATTTCAAATTACTCAACAATTCTTTCCAATTGGAAAAGATGGGTATATTGAGATAGAAACATCAACAGGTAAAAAGAAAGTGCGTATTAATCGTATCCATATGGAAGAGGATACTGCGAAACAATTTCATTTAACAGAAGGAACATTAATTGATTTTAACCGTGCGGGAACTCCACTTATCGAAATCGTATCAGAACCTGATATGACAAATGGTGAGGAAGCAGCTGCATATGTTGAATCATTAAGACAAACACTTTATTATTTGGGTGTATCTGATGTAAAGATGGAAGAAGGATCAATGCGTTGTGATGTCAATATTTCATTGATGCCAAAAGGTTCTACTGTTTATGGAGTCAAGAATGAAATTAAAAACTTGAATTCAATTAGTAATGTTCAAAAAGCAATTGATTTTGAAATTGAACGTCAAGCCAAGATTTTGGATGAAGGTGGAATTATTGAACAAGCTACTCGTCGTTTTGATGAAGCTACAAAATCAACAATTTTGATGAGACTTAAAGAAGGTAATGTGGATTATAAATTCTTCCCAGAACCTAATATTGTTCCAATTCGTTTAGAAGATTCATGGATTCAATCCATTCAAGCGAATTTACCAGAACTTCCTGAACAAAGAAAAGCACGTTATGAAAAAGATTATCAATTAAGTTCGTATGATATTCATGTTTTCTTAGCAAACAAAGAGCTTGCGGAAACATATGAAGAAGTTATGAAAACATGTAAAAATGCAAAACTTGCGTGTAACTGGATGATTACTGATGTATTGGCGTGGTTAAGTAAAAATAATGTAACTATCAGTGATATGGAGATGAAACCAGAAGATTTAGCTGCTATGGTGAATATGGTAGAGAATGGTGATATATCTGGAAAACAAGCAAAAGAAGTATTCGAAGAGGTTATGTTCGGCAAAAATCCAAATGTGATTGTTGAAGAAAAAGGCTTAAAACAAGTAAGTGATACTTCAATGTTAGAAGCCCTAATTAACGGTGTTTTAGATGAACAACCACAATCAATTGAAGACTATAAAAACGGAAAAGATCGTGCTGTTGGCTTCTTGGTTGGACAAGTTATGAAGAAATCTAAAGGACAAGCTAACCCAGCGATGACAAATAAGATGATTGTCGAAGAATTGAATAAACGCATAAAATAGTGGTAAAATCTTTCGATTTTTTGTACAATATCCATGTTAGGAGTGAAGAAATGTCACAAAATAGAAAAAAAGTAAAAAGTCAATCGAAGCGTAAATTAGATCGTACGAGTAAAATCATTCTAATTGGTGGAGCACTTATTCTTATTCCATTCATTATTTTTGGTTTCATTCTATTGTCTGCTTCATTTAATACAGGTAAGCCGATTTTCGGAGATCGTTTTAAGGGTGATTTAGATCCTGCAATTACAAGTTCAAATATCTCTGCGATTGAATCAAAGATCAAATCACAAAGTGGAGTTGAAAGTGTTAATGTAGAACTTGCATCTGCAACCCTACGTGTCTATGTGGATATTACAGATTCAGCAAGCAGCGAAGATGCGAATCGTATCGCTGATGCAGCTTACAATGATGTAATAGGTGTATTACCAGAAGCAACTTATTTCACGCTACAAGATGGTAAGAAAATGTATGATATTGAAGTTCATGTTTATAATCTTGCAAAAGATCGTGATTCAGAAAGTTTTGTTTATGTAATTAAAAATAAATCATCAAATATGGCGACAGCGAAGAATCAAATCGTTTCGAGTCCACTTGATGCAGAACTTGCACAACAATTAAGAGATGATGTAGAAAATAGAAATAATCCTACACCAACTCCTGATGAAAATGAAATGACAGTTGGTGGTGCTGATGATGGAACAGAAGCAGAACCAGAAGAAAGTCAAGCAACAGAATAAGGAGCAGTGCTCCTTTTCTTTTAGGAGGAACCATGAAGAAAAACGATAAATTTATTGGGACATGTGTTGGGTATAATACAGAAGGTTTGGGTATAGTAAGGCATGAAGGTATTGTTTTCTTTGTGAAGAATATCCTGCGCGATGAACAAGCTGAAATCGTAGTGACAATGATGAAGAAGAATTATGGATTTGGAAGATGCTTAAAAATAGTCGTGCCATCAAGGCATCTCGTTGAACCAAAATGTACAATTTATAAAGATTGTGGTGGATGTCAATTACAGCACATGGATGCAAAGGAACAAATGTATTTTAAACACCAAAAAGTAAAAGATTGTTTTAAATCAATTGCGCATCTTGAACCAATGATACAAGAGCCATTGGGTATGGATTCACCATATCGCTATCGAAATAAGGTGCAAGTACCCGTACAAGGTGAAAATGGAACCCTTAAAATTGGATTCTATCGCAACCATACTCACGAAATTATTGAATTTGATGATTGTTTAGTACAAACAGAAGAGTCAAATGAAATAGTGAGAAGATGCAAAGTTTTAATTCAAGATAATCATTGCGAGAGTAATTTTAAACATGTACTTATCAAACATGCACATCGCACAAATCAAGTGATGGTTGTGTTCATTGTAAAACAATATCCTTTTGTTGGGATTGATGAGATTAAAACACAATTAATGAATGAGTTTAAAAACATTGAAAGTGTAATCGTGAATATTAATCCAAAAGAAGATAATGTAATTCTATCTAATAAAGAAGTAGTGTTAACAAGTCAGGGTATAATCCAAGAACAATTACATGATTTTAAATTTAATATATCAAGTAAATCATTTTATCAAATCAATCCTGAACAAACGCAAGTTTTATATGACAAAGCTATTGAATATGCAGATCTTACAAAAGAGGATACAGTAATTGATTTATATTGTGGTACAGGGACGATTGGTTTATTTGCATCAACACTCGCTAAAAAAGTAATTGGTATTGAAGTTGTTGCGGAAGCTATTGAAGATGCGAAAGTAAATGCTGAAAATAATCATGTGAACAATATTGAATTTATCTGCGCAGATGCAAAAGATGGCGCAAACGAAATATTAAAAAGAAATGAAATTATTGATGTAGTAATTGTAGATCCACCTCGTAAAGGATGTGATCAAATGACGTTAGAATCAATTGTCAAAATGAATCCAAAGAAAATAGTTTATGTATCTTGTGATCCATCAACACTTGCAAGAGATTGTCGTATACTAAAAGAATTGGGTTATGAAATTCAAGAAGTACAACCTGTAGACATGTTTCCACAAACTCACCACGTTGAGACGGTAGTATTGATGTCAAGAGTTGATAAGTAAGCGTGTAATAAGATAAGTAAATAAAGGCTTTCCGTGGTTTGAGGTCCGGTTTTGAAACGGAAGGATAATCACGGATTTTTATTATGTGGGAACTTATCCAAAACTAGCAAAGTGTAGAGTTGAGTAGTTAGATTTACTTTAGGGCTTGTGAGTTGACAAAATAGCTGTCAAAAATGTAGTGAGTTGATAGAATTGCTGTCAAAAAGTCAGAAAATATTTACACTTAATATTGACTGAGTCAATAAAATGAAGTATAATGAATATTAAGTGGAATTATAGCCCTACACCAGGAGGTGAGAACTTGATTGGATTAGAGTACATTTTAAACCTCTTTAATCTTCAGCATATAGAACTTGCAGAAAAACTTGGTATTAAAAAACAAAATATTAACATGTGGGTGAAAGGGCGACAGAACATTCCAAAGAAATATCTACCGGTATTAGAAGAACTCTTTGGTATTGATCAGTTTTACTTTGGACGTGAGCTTAGTGAAATTGATCAGTTAGAGATCCAGAAGGAAAAGCTGAAAAGAGATCTGAAGCCTGTAATCAAAAAGCATGAACAGCAGTATTCTTTGGGAGAGATTAATGATCTTGTTGAAGTTCCCATCTATGATAAAGAAGAAATGAATGCAATAGAGCGAGATATAGAAAAGGCCAAGCTGGTATCTAAGTTTAAGGCCGCGATGGATGTAGTAGATAATAATCCATACTTGGAGACCTATAAGCTGATTGTAGAACTACTTGAAAAAGTGCAGCATGAATCAGTTCTACACAAAACGGTTGAAGCGCTGGCCCACTATTACGAAGTCTTACCTGATTGGGTAAGCAGCGAACCGGAACAAGAAGGCTTTGAAAGTGAAATTTTTGAAGTCTTTAATGATCATAACTATTAAACATTTGAAGGAAAAAGATGACCGAGAAAACAGGAAACATAGGATTTGAAGAAGACCGAGATGAATACGAAGCAGAGAATATCATCTGGGTTCCTAAAGAAGCGAATAGTTTGCCAGCTTTGAAGGAAAAGCTGGTGGAGAATTTTGGACATCTACTATCATAATTAAGACTGTAGTTGAGATGATTAAACCATGGCGAGAGGAGGCGATTATTTGTTTGTAGGAGATACTATGATTAATTCAATTGAAGAAAATAAAAATAGAAATATCGTTTCGATTAGCTCGACCGATATTCTTGAAAATACAATACGTGAACAAATGCCTGGCATATTGGATATTTTGTTAATTGATCGAACGACTTCAACTTCGAAGAAGAAAAAAAATATTATATGGGCAAACGAAAATTATGTGAAGTTCGGCTCAAAAGCTTATGCGGCAACTGCTCAGATGTTACCTGAATTAGTTACAGGGCGAATGGGAAATATCATTAAACCTCGTGCTCTCAAATCTAAGGAGATGCAAAAAGAACGAACCAAATCAAAAGCAGAGGTGTTCACACCTACCTGGATTGTGAAGAAGCAAAATGATGAGATTGAAAAAGATTATATAAACGATGATTTGGAAACGTACGTGAAGCGGACTTGGTTAGAGATTACAGCTGGTGAAGCGCCCTATATGGCGACTCGTTATGATATGGAAACTGGTGAAATAGTGCCACTTACTAAACGGGTTGGCTTTGTCGATAGGAAACTTAAACGTATCAATGCAGAAGTTGACGATAAAGCAGAATGGCAACGTTTAGTGGTTGAAGCGTATAAATCAAGCTATGGTTTTGAGTGGAGTGGTGACTCACTTTTACTTGCTAGGGAAAATCTTCTTTACACATACAGAGATTATTATTTTCAAAAATGGCTCGAAGAACCAACTTATGGCTTGTTTGCAAATATAGCGAAAATTATCAGTTACAATCTTTTTCAGATGGATGGTTTGAAGTATATCATCCCATTAACGGAAAAACGCGAAAAGATTCTTGAAGTACAAATGTCACTTTTTGATTATGAAGAGCCAGAGGAACAATGGAGGATAAAGTCAGGAAAACGCGTAAAAATCATGAACTGGGAAACGAATAAAATGGAATTCTTTGACAAAGGAGTTAGGTAGATATGAGTCATAATACGGTTATCAAAACGACAAAAATCATTTATCCACAAATTTACGCTTATACGTTGCCAACTATCCAAGACTATAATGGGTGGGTAAAAATCGGCTATACTGAACGTAAAAATGTTGATGAACGCATTAAGGAGCAAACAAAAACGGCGGCTATTAACTTAGCTTATGACAAATTGTGGTCTGAACCAGCAAAGTTCAATACTTCTGATGATTGGTTTAAGGACAAACAACTGCATACTTATTTGCGTAGGTACAAAAATATTGAACAGCGCACTAATACTGAGTGGTTTTTCTATAATGGGACACCAGAAAAATCCCATGCTGATTTTAATGATTTTCGTAATAATGAGAGAAGTCAGGTAAAGGAAAAATTGCAGTATACCTTGCGAAATGAGCAAGAAGATGCTGTTAATATGACGCTTGATTATGCAAAAAAATATAAAGGTGGCGAATTCTTGTGGAATGCTAAACCAAGATTTGGTAAAACACTCACAACGTATGATTTCATAAGAAAACTTGATGCGTCTAAAGTTTTAATTGTAACTAACCGACCTGCTATTGCAAATTCCTGGTTTGATGATTTTGAAAAATTCATTGCATGGCAAACGGACTATGCATTTGTTTCTACTAGCGATTCATTGAAAGATCGTCCAGTAATGGATCGAGATGAGTTTACTGCACAGATGATGGATGGTAAGAATAAAATGCTGGCCTTTATTTCGCTTCAAGATTTAAAAGGAGCCATTTCATTTGGCGGAAGCCACGACAAACTAAAATGGGTGAAAGACTTAGAATGGGATTTACTTGTTATCGATGAATCACATGAAGGGGTTGACACTTTCAAAACTGATATTGCGTTTGAAAATATCAAGAGTGATTTCACACTACATTTATCAGGGACGCCATTTAAAGCAGTTGCATCAGGTAAGTTTTCAGATGATCAAATTTATAACTGGACATATGCTGATGAACAAGAGGCAAAAGCCGATTGGCCAATAGAGTCTGAAGAAAATAATCCATACGAAAAACTACCTCGTTTAAGCTTGTTTTCTTATCAGATGAGTCAAATGATCACGGATGAAGTAAATAAAGGTGCAGAAATTGACGGCGAGAACATTGACTATGCCTTTGATCTAAATGAATTTTTTGAAACCAATGATACGGGGAAATTTATCCATGAAGCAGATATAAAGAAATGGTTGGATTCTCTGTCTCATAATGAAAAGTACCCGTTTTCTACAAAAGAGCTACGCTCTGAATTAAAACATACATTTTGGTTATTAAATCGCGTAGCTAGCGCGAAGGCTCTTGAGAAATTACTTAAGAATCATCGGGTTTTTGATAGCTACGAAATCATTCTTGCTGCAGGTGATGGTAGAACAAGTGATGACCAAATCATCAACCAAAAGTCACTTGATCGTGTTAGAGACGCAATTGCAGAAAATGACCGAACTATAACATTATCGGTTGGTCAATTAACGACTGGTGTGACTGTG
Source organism: Anaerorhabdus sp. (assembly GCF_036637135.1). Classification (GTDB taxonomy): domain Bacteria; phylum Bacillota_I; class Bacilli_A; order Erysipelotrichales; family Erysipelotrichaceae; genus Anaerorhabdus. The sequence continues at coordinate 38,422 of NZ_JAVWNC010000004.1, forward strand.
CCAGAGTGGACAGCAGTACTCATGCTATCAAATATGAAATCACCAAGTCTGTATATGCAAGCGGCATTTCGTGCTCAAAATCCATGGGAGTACGAAGTAAATGGTGAAATGCATCAAAAGGAAAATGCCTATGTTTTCGACTTTGCGCCAGAACGTACACTTACTATTTATGATGAATTTGCAAATAACCTATTGCGTAAGACGTCAAATGGTGGTGGGACAACCGACGACCGAAGAGATAACATTAGAACCTTGTTAAATTTTTTCCCTGTCATTGCAGAAGATAATGAAGGAAAAATGGTCGAGCTTGATGTGAATCAAGTCTTAACTATTCCAAAGGCAATTAAGGCACAAGAGGTTGTTCGTCGTGGATTCATGTCTAACTTGCTATTCCAAAATATTTCAGGAATATTCGCTTCAGCTGCGGCGCGTGAAATCCTTGAGCAATTAAATCCTGTTGATCAAGGGAAAACTGTGCCACGTAAGACGGACGATCCGATTGATACCAAGGATGTAAAAGTTGATGACAATGGTGAAGTAACTGTTGAACAAGATATTGTAGTAGCGAGAACAGAAGCTCATTTTGGCGAAAAAGTCTATGCAGATATCAAAGCGACAGTTGAAAAAGCAGCAGATGACGCGGCTAACAACTTATCAAGTGTGGTTGCAACTAGCTTCAAACAAAGCACACAAGATGCTGTGAAAGAACTAGCAAAAGAAAACGGTTTAACGGCTAGAGCAGCAGAACAAGTTGTGCAACAAAGTGCTAATGTCATCGCACGTGAGGTTGAAACTGTTCAAAGGCAAGCTGAAATCAAACATAATGAAGCTGAAGTGGAATACAAGTCAGTGGTTGCTGAATCGCATAATGACCCAATCAAGGTAGCAGAAGCAAAAGCAACTTACGAAGCTAAGAAACAAGAAATCGAAGAAAACTTCAAGAAAGAAGTTGTTGCGACTGTTGAAACTAAGACTAAGGAATTGACGCAAAAAGCAACTGAAACAGTGCTTCAAAAAGCGGAAGAGAAGAAGAAAAATACAGTTGAAGATGATGTCCGGGCGCGCTTGCGTGGTTTTTCTCGTACAATCCCATCATTCTTGATGGCTTATGGTGAGCCTACAACAACGCTTGCTAACTTTGACACGACCATCACGGATTCAGTTTTCAAAGAAGTGACCGGCATCACCTTAGATCAATTCCGTACTTTGCGTGATACGTATAATTTCTTTGATCCAATCGTATTTGATGAGTCATGTCAGGAGTTCTTGCATAAACGTCAAGTGTTGGCTAACTACTTTGATGAAAGTCAAGAAGAGGATATTTTTGACTACATTCCACCGCAACAAACCAACCAAATCTTTACACCGAAAAAAGTAGTAAAGATGATGGTGGATAAGTTACAGGAAGAAAGTCCAGAAGATTTTAGGAACCCAGATAAGACATTTGTTGATTTATACATCAAATCAGGTTTATATTTAACAGAAATCGTGAAACGTTTGTATGTCGGCTTAGAAGATCAAATTCCTGATAAAGATTCTCGCTTGAAGCACATTCTTGAAAACCAAGTCTATGGATTTGCGCCAAGTGAAATCATCTATAATATCGCACGAAATTTCATCTTTGGATTTGATGAAAATGCGAAAAATATTGATGATTCCCACGTGGTATATCTAGATACAACGCCTTTTGCTCGTGGTGAAGGTGATTTTGAAGCGAAATGTGATGAATTGTTTGGAGGTAATAAATAATGAGATTTGATGTAGTAGTGGGAAATCCGCCATACCAGGATGAAAACGTTGGTAGCAATAATCAAGCTACACCAGTTTATAACCATTTTTATGATTTAGCTGAAACTATTGCTAATAAATATTCTTTGATTTCACCAGCTCGATTTTTATCAAATCAAGGTGCAACTCCCAAAGCGTGGAATAAGAAGATGTTAAGTGATAACCATCTTAAAATCGAGTATTTTAACGCAAAAAGTAATGAAGTGTTTCCGAATGTTGACATTAAGGGTGGAGTTGTGGTTTTGCATCGCGACAATAACAAAGATTTTGGTGCAATTGAAACATTCATACCTTTTGAAGAGTTGAGGAGTATCTATTATAAAGTTAAGAAGACTACTAAAGGCAATATTAGCGGATTTGTTTACAGTCCAGATAGTTATCGCTTTAATGATGAGCTTTTTAAAGAACATCCTGAACTTGTCGGTAGAACTGATGACTCTCATGCAAAAGCAGTTGCTTCAAGCGTATTTACTCGTTATCCAGAAATTTTTTCTGAAGATAAACCAAATGATGGAGAAGATTATATTCAGATTTATGGTCGCCTTTCGAGAGAGCGTGTTTATCGTTGGGTAAAGAGAAAATTTGTCGCACATCACCCTAATCTTGATAAGTGGAAGATATTTGTACCTGGAGCTAATGGGACTGGAGCAATTGGAGAGATTATTTCTACGCCTGTAATCGGGCAGCCTGTAATCGGGCAGCCTGTAATCGGGCATAACCAAACATTTGTTAGTTTGGGGGCATTTGATACAGAATTTGAAGCAGAAGCGCTGCTGAAATATATCAAATCTAAATTTGGAAGAGTGATGCTTGGTATTATGAAGACCACTCAAAATAATCAGTCAAAAAATACATGGTCTAAAGTGCCTATGCAAGATTTTACTTCAAACTCCGACTGGAGATGGGACTTGAAGATGAGGAATTAAAACCGCTTGTTAATGCTTGGAGGCACACCAACCCTTACATCGTAAAGTTTTGGTGGGATGTTGATAGAGTGGTTAAGGACTGTATAAAGAATAGGCAATCTCAAGAAACGCACTCGATTAAGTTCCACTACAAGAGTGGGATGCTGTTTATCGTCCTTCCTTCGGGGAGACAACTTGCATATGTAAAGCCTCGCATCGGTGAAAACATCTTCGGTGGGGAGTCGGTTACCTATGAAGGAGTGGGTGGAACAAAGAAATGGGAGCGTCTTGAAAGTTATGGTCCAAAATTTGTAGAGAACATTGTTCAAGCAATCTCCCGTGATATTTTGATGTTTTCGATGCAGGCACTTAGTACTTGCCGTATTGTGGCCCATGTTCATGATGAGGTTATCATTGAGGCGAATCCTGCTATGTCACTTGAAGTAGTCTGTCAGCAGATGAGTAAAGTTCCTCCCTGGGCAAAAGGACTGCTCCTTGATGCCGATGGCTATGAATGTGACTTTTATCAGAAAGATTAGTAAAACCATCAGATTTCACCTCCTGCCGTGGCTACTAGGTAGGAGGTGTTTCTTTATGAACATATTTGAAGTAAAAGATGGCTGCCCGACGATCAAAGGCAAAACCGAACAGATGACAGAAGAAGAACTGCAGAAGGAATATGACTTTCACATGGCAGAGAGCATTGCTGCAATACTTTATAAAGAAGGCAAAATTTCAGCGGATGAATTACACAAAATATCAGCGTTGAACCGAGAGAAATTCTCTCCTCGATTAGCCGAGATTATGTCCTAAATAGCTTGCTATTAGTGGCTTTTAGAGTGATATATGGTATGGGTGAAAGCGAGGTGAAATGATGAAAAAGGTAACTAAAATAGATGAACTGCCCCAAGCTCAACTGTCCAACAATAAACGAAGGGTAGCCGCTTATGCCAGGGTATCAACTGATAGCGATGATCAGCTTATCAGCCTTAAAGCACAGCGAGAACATTATGAGAACTACATTAAGTCCAATTCAGAATGGGAGTTTGCGGGCCTTTATTATGACGAAGGTATCTCAGGCACCAAAAAAGAAAAACGACCAGAACTGCTCCGTATGATACGAGATTGTCAGAGAGGTCGGATTGATTTTGTTATCACCAAATCTATCAGCCGTTTTGCCCGTAACACGGTAGATTGCTTAGAGTTAGTCAGAATGCTGATTGATATTGGAGTTTATATTTATTTTGAGAAAGAAAACTTAAATACTGGTGATATGGAAAGTGAGTTGATGCTTTCTATCCTATCAGGTTTTGCTGCTGAAGAGTCTGCATCTATTTCCCAAAACACAACATGGTCTATTCAAAAGAAGTTTCAAAATGGTAGTTATGTTATTGGCACCCCTCCCTATGGCTATGCCAACATAAACGGTGAGATGGTTATAGTTCCCGAAGAGGCTGAAATAATAACACGCATTTTTTCAGAGTGCCTTTCAGGAAAAGGCGGAAGCACTATTGCAAAAGGCCTAAATCAAGACAAAATCCCTGCAAGACGAGGTAACCATTGGAGTTCAGGCACGGTGATAGATATGCTTCGAAATGAAAAATATATGGGGGATGTCCTTCTACAAAAGACCTACACCGATAGTAACTTCAATCGTCAAATGAATACAGGAGAAAAGGACCAGTATTACTACAAGGACAACCATGAACCTATTGTCAGTCGAGAAGTATTTACTAAGGCACAACAGCTCATCGATGAAAGAGCCAGTAATAGGAGCAAGGGCATGAAGGAGAATGCTTATTTAAATCGATACGCCTTAAGTGGAAAAATTGTCTGTGGAGAGTGTGGTCGTAATTTCAGAAGAAAAACAAACTATTCTGTTGGTAGAAGTTACATTGCTTGGAGCTGCATTGGGCATATCGAAGATAAAGAGAACTGCTCCATGTTGTTTCTACGAGATGGCGAGATAAAAGCCACCTTTACAACCATGATGAATAAGCTTGCTTTCAGTACTAAGTTAATCTTAGAGCCACTTTTCAAGTCTATTAGCCAAATCGATGAAGAAAGTGATTTGGAAAGAATGAATGCTATTGATAAACGAATGGAGCAACTAATGGAAGAGCGCAACACCCTTATTACACTAATGGCTAAAGGCTTTCTTGAACCAGTTCTTTTTAATCAGGAACGAAATGCTTTAGATAATGAAATAAAAAATCTTACAGATGAAAAAACAAACATGGTCGCAAATTCCACGAGTGGAGTTTTACGAGCAAACGAAATAAAGGACTTGATTGATTACGTGTCAGCAGACAGCTTCAATGGTGACTACACGGAAGAATTATTTGAAGCATTTGTAGAAAACATCATTGTAAACTCTAGGAATGAGCTGACATTTAATCTGAAGTGCGGTCTTTCCCTGAAAGAAAAGGTGGTGAGATAAATGGCATATATTCCATATGGATACAAAATTCAAGATGGAGTGGTTACTGTCGATGAAAAGGCAGCAGGTCAAGTAAAGGTATTCTTTGAGAAATACATATCAGGACTATCCCTTACAGTGGCTGGCGAACAGGCAGGTATTGAAAAGACTCACTCAGTGATGGGACGCATTTTGAACAATATCAACTACCTTGGAAATGATGTGTATCCAGCAATCATTGATCAAAAGACATTTGATAAAGCTGAAGAGATTAGAAATAAACGTGCAAAGGATTTAGGGCGAATTGTAGAGCTTGCAGCTTTTACCTCTCCCCCTCCTAAAGAACGATTCAAGATGAACAAGGCAGGTAATAAACTGCCTGTGGATCCCTTTGCACGAGCAGAGTATTTATACAGTTTGATAGAAAGCGAGGGATAAAGTGACAGAGAAAAATATAACTGTAATTCCTGCACGTAAAAGAATGGGAAGTACAGCAGCCAAAGAAAAAATAAAGAAACTACGTGTTGCTGCCTATTGCCGCGTTTCTACAGAAACTGAAGAGCAGAATTCTAGCTATGAGGTGCAGGTAGGACACTATACTGAGTTTATAAAGAAAAACACGGAATGGGAGTTTGCAGGTATCTTTGCGGATGATGGAATATCCGGTACGAACACTAAAAAGCGTGATGAGTTCAATCGTATGATTGACGAATGTATGGAGGGTAACATCGATTTAGTTATTACCAAATCCATTAGTCGATTTGCCCGTAACACGCTCGACTGCCTACAGTACATTAGACAACTCAAGGATAAGAACATCTCGGTGTATTTCGAGAAAGAGAATATCAATACAATGGATGCCAAGGGCGAGGTTCTACTAACCATTATGGCTTCTCTTGCACAGCAGGAAAGCCAGAGCCTTTCTCAAAACGTTAAGCTTGGGCTGCAATATCGATATCAACAAGGAAAGGTGCAGGTCAACCATAAGCGGTTTATGGGATACACTAAAGATGAAGATGGCAATCTAATCATTGTTCCTGAAGAAGCGAAAATCATTAAACGCATATACAGAGAATACCTTGAGGGTAAGAGCCTAGCGGGTATTGGTAGGGATCTTGAACAAGATGGTATTTTTACAGCAGCGAACAAATCAAAATGGAGACCAGAAACCGTAAAAAAGATTCTTAGTAATGAGAAATACATCGGGGATGCTCTTTTACAAAAGACGGTTACAGTCGATTTTCTCACCAAGAAACGAGTTAAAAACGAAGGCCAAGTTCCGCAGTACTATGTTGAAAATAACCACGACGCAATCATCCCAAAAGAACTCTTCTTACAAGCACAGGAAGAACTTCATCGCAGAAGTAACATTTACACAGGTGAAGACAAAAACAAAAGGATTTACAGCAGTAAATACGCTTTGAGCTCTATCACCTTCTGTGGCGATTGTCGTGATATTTACAGAAGAGTTTACTGGAACATTCACGGTAGAAAAGAATTCGTCTGGCGCTGCGTGACAAGAATCGAACAGGGTCCTCAAACATGTAAGAACCGAACTGTAAAAGAAGATGAGCTATATAATGCTGTTATGACTGCCATTAATAAATTACTTGCTGGCGGTGATAACATGATAAAAACACTGGAAGAAAACATCCATGCAGTAATTGGTGACACCACTGAGTATCAAATTGCAGAGATCAATTCATTGCTTGAAGAAAAGCAGAAAGAATTAATTAGCCTTGCGAATAAAGGGAAAGACTATGAACACCTAGCGGATAAGATTGATGAGTTACGTAACAAGCGTCAAACCCTTCTTGTGGAGGACGCTTCTCTAAGTGGCGAGAATGAGAGAATCAATGAGTTGATTGCATTTATACGCAAGAACAAGTTCCGTACTTTAGAATATGACGATAGGCTAGTTAGGAAGATAATCGAGAATGTCACAGTCTATGAAGACCACTTCATCATATCCTTTAAATCTGGCATCGAAATGGAAATATGAATATTTTTTAGGAGATTACTTCTTGGACGTTTATTAAGTAATACAGGAGGTAAGAAAGATGAGCAAAAAACTAGTCATTAAATATCTAAATTCAATTGCATTCATGCTTTTAGAAATCATTGAGTTTCTGGAAAAAGAATACAACGATGAAAAACAAGACGTTACTTCATAGGTAAAGCAAGAGGAGGTGGCAAGGTGTCACTCCTTTTCTTTTGGAAAAAGGATGTAGTATTGAAATGAAAATTAATTGGAAATCTTACCTATAACTTCAAAATAAGATATGCTATAATAAATTCAATAGAATAAATGTTCGGTAATAGGGGGTTATATAAAAGTGAAGAAATTACTATTAGTACTAATCGCATTGTTAGTGCTTGTAAGCTGTCAAAACACAACACAAAGTGAAACTAAAGATTCAGCACATCTACAACTCTCAACTCATGAGATTGTTGTAGAATATGGCGATGAAGTTAACCTAAGAGATTATGTGATCTCTGGTGAATGGGATGAACTTCTTCTTCCAGACTTCAAAGCGGACTCACTTGGTGAATATGAACTCAATATTATCGCAAAGAAAAATGGTGAAGAAATCTCTAAAACTCTGAGAATCAGGGTTATCGAAACGATTCTACAAAATGAAAACTCTTCCACAATCAATTCAGGAATATCTGGTGACGAAGGAGAAAACACATCAGTGTCAACGCCACCTCAATCGGATGCTCCAAGCAGT